>NZ_JCAJZW010000008.1:0-258750 GCF_059510455.1 Streptomyces sp. NTD91 | reverse complement strand
CTAGGCCGGGCCGGCCGTGGGCAGGCCGCGGAGCGCCGCCCGGGCCTCCGTCATGATCCTCTCGACGAGTTCCGCGCAGGAGGGCAGGTCGTCGATCACCCCGGCCACCTGACCGGAGGCCATCACGCCGACGTCGGTCCGGCCCTCCACCATCGAGGCCCTGAGCAGCATGGGGGTGTTGGCGGCCAGCAGGACCTGACTCCACGTCAGCTTCCTTCCGTGCCTCAACGCGAGGCCGTCGCGGACCATCCGTGTCCAGGTCGTCCCGGACAGCGCGCGGAACGACGCCGCATGCCGCCCGGCGCGCAGCAGCGCCCTCGCCCGGCCGGCGCGTTCGAGGGATTCGACCAGCTCGGTGCGCAGCATCCGGTGGGGGAGTCCGTCGACCTTGGTCGTGACGGTGACGTCGTCCACCGTGGCCGCCAGATACCGGGCCTTGACCGCATCGGGCACGGTGCTGTCCGAGGTGAGCAGGAAGCGGGTGCCCATGGCGATCCCGGCGGCGCCGTAGGCGAGCGCTGCGACCAGGCCGCGGCCGTCGTGGAAGCCGCCGGCCGCGACGACCGGGACACCCACCGCGTCGACCACCTGCGGGAGCAGCACGCTGGTGGCGACCGGCCCGGTGTGTCCGCCGCCCTCCCCGCCCTGCACCACCACCGCGTCCGCGCCCCACCCGGCGACCTTCTCGGCGTGCCGCCGGGCGCCGACGGACGGGATGACGACCACGCCGGCGTCCTTGAGCCGGGCGATCAGCTCCCGGGACGGCGCCAGCGCGAACGAGGCGACCCGCACCCCCTCCTCGATGACGACCCGCACCCGGTCGGCCGCGTCCGAGGCGTCCGCCCGCAGATTGACCCCGAAGGGCGCCTCGGTGCGCGACTTGACCTCACGGACGGCCGCGCGGAGCTGGCCGGACGTCATGGTGGCCGAGGCGAGGATCCCCAGCGCGCCCGCTTCGGCGGTGGCCGACACCAGGCGGGGCCCGGCCACCCAGCCCATGCCGGTCTGCACGATGGGGTGCCGTACGCCGACGAGCCTGGTCAACGGGGTGGCGATCGTGAAGGCGGTCACGCGGGCACCTCGCGCTCGCGCAGCGCCTGCGGGTCGATCACCTCGCGGATCAGCCGCAGCTCCGCGGCGCCGGGGTCCCGGGTGTGCGGCACCTCGTCCGGTACGGTGAGCGGGAAGCCGGTGGCCTCGAGCACCTGCTCGACCGTGACCCCGGGATGCAGCGAGCGAAGCCGCATCGTCCGGTCGGGCGTCCGGAAGTCGAAGACGCCCAGATCGCTGACGACGCAGGCGATGTGGTGGTACCGGGCCGCGGCGGGACCTGCCGCGGCGGCACGGTCGTGTCCGACGCCGCAGACCATGTCCACCCGCTCCACGAACACCCGCCTCGAATGCCGCGGCACCCAGTAACTGGTCGGGTGGTTCAGGGTGTTGGCGGGGGCGCCGCGCACCCCCAGCAGCTGGCGGACCGGGCGGTCCCAGGCGCCGATGCAGGAGATGTTCTGGTTGCCGTACCGGTCGATCTGGCTCGCGCCCATCATCACGTGCCGCCGCCCTGTCGCCACCAGGGCCAGGTGCTGCCGGAACGGCAGCCAGCCCTCCACCACCTCGGCCCGGGCGCCGACCGCCGGTACGTCACCCATCAGCAGGGCCTCGCCGTCGGTGAGCAGCAGATCCGGCGAGAACGTCAGCTTCGCCAACCGGGCTCCGATCGTGGGAACGGTGCCCATCGGACTTGCCAGGATCTCACCGGCGTCCCGCCAGGCCTCGGCGCAGGCCACCACGCAGGACTCCGCGCGTGTCACCGTCGTACGCGCACCGGTCGTGCCCGCCCGCCGCCCGCCGCCACCCTCGAAGGTGGCGCCTCGCGCACCTGTCATGTTGTCCCCTCCTCGTGGAACGCAGCCACCGCGGCCTGGTACGCGTCCTCGTCACCGGACAGGAAACGGTCGGCGAAGTCACGCCACGTCCCCGGGTCGCGGGCGGCGCGGGCGTAGGCGCTCTGGAACGCCTCGTCACGGTCGTGGTCGGGGGCGCAGGAGGTGAAATGGGCACCGTTCGGGGTTTCCACGACACCCTTCACGAACGCCCGCTTGACCAGGAGAGTCTGCGGCGCGGCGTCCTCGAGCAGGTCCGCGCTGTCCACGATCCGCTCGCAGGAGACGTACGCGGCGTCGGCGGCCGCGCAGAACAAGTCGTCGAAGTACGGGTCGGGACCGAGGTACTGGGCGTTGCCGTGCACGTCGGCGCGGTTGAGGTGCACCAGCGCGGCATCCAGGCGCAGGGCCGGAACGGCGACGAGCTCCTCACCGTCCTCGTACGGCGAACGCACCGTCCGCAGAACTGGGTTGACCCTCATGACGTCCGAGCCGAGACCGGCCCGCACCGGCATGAAGGGCAGCCGCTGCGCCGCCGCCGTCAGTCCCCACATGACCATGGCCTCGTCCAGCTCCACCAGTTCCAGCGCACCCCGCTGCCGGGCCGCCGTGAAGTGCGGCTCCAGCGGAACGGAGTCCAGTGTGGCGAAGGCCGCGACCAGCCTGCGGATCTTCCCCGCGGCGGCCAGCAGCCCCACGTCCGGTCCGCCGTACGAGACGACGGTCAGATCGGTGACGTCCGAGCGCAGCAGCGCCCGCACCAGCGCCATCGGCTTGCGCCGCGAACCCCAGCCGCCGATACCGACCGTCATGCCGCTCGCCAGCCGGCCGACGACCTCCTCGGCGTTCATCGTCTTGTCCCTGTTCACGACCGGCGCCCCCGCTCCGTGCCGAAGGCGGCGCGGACGCGGTCGGCGACACCGCTGAGACCGGCCTCGAAGGTGAAACCCTGCTCGAAGCGGTAGCTGCGGCGCACGTCGACCGGGTCGATGCCGTTGATCGCCGCCTTCGCCAGGCGGATCAGGGATCCGTCCTTGGCGGCGATCTCACCGGCCAGCTCCATGACCGCCCCGTGGAGCCGCGGACGCGGGACGACCCGCCACACCGAACCGTGCCGGTGCAGTTCCTCGGCGGTGACGGTGCGCGAGGTGTAGTACAGGGTGCGCATCAGGTGCTGGGGCACCAGCCGGGCCAGATGGGTGGCCGCGCCGAGAGCGCCGCGGTCCAGCTCGGGCAGGCCGAAGACGGCGTCGTCGGCGGCGACGATCGCGTCGGCGTTCCCCACCAGCCCGACGCCGCCGCCCAGGCAGAACCCCTGTACGGCGGCCACCACCGGAACCTCGCAGTCGTAGACCGCGGCGAACGCCTCGTAGCAGCCGCGGTTGGCGCCGATGAGCGCCTCGTGCCCGCCCGTGCGCTGCATCTCCTTGATGTCGACCCCGGCGTTGAACCCGCGGCCCTCGGCGGCGAGCACCACGCACCGCGCCTCGGGGTCGGCGCCGGCCGCGCGGACGGCCGCGGCGAGTTCGTACCAGCCGCGCACGGGAAGGGCGTTGACGGGCGGGAAGTCCACGGTCACGACGGCGATCCCGGCTTCCGGGACGGAGGTGGAGACACCCATGGGCCGATCAGCTACCTTTCCACCAAACGTTTGTTAGATTTGACGGTAGCAGTGGAACACGCGCTGCGGGAGGTGCACTGTGCCGGCGGTCATCGATCTCACCGGACGCGTCACGGTCGTCACCGGCGGAACCCGGGGCGTCGGCGCCGGCATCGCCCGGGCCTTCCTGGAGGCCGGCGCGGATGTCGTGACCTGCGCGCGACGGCCCCCGGACGCGCCCGTGCGAGCGGCCGGCCGCACGGCCCGCTTCCTTCCTCTCGACCTGCGCGACCCGGACGAGGTGGGCGCCTTCTTCGAGCGGGTCCGAGACGAGCACGGCCGCCTCGACACCCTCGTCAACAACGCCGGCGGCACCCCCTTCCGGCCGCTCGGCGAGGGCGGAACCGCACGGCACGCCCGGATCGTGGAGCTGAACCTCCTCGCACCGCTCACCGCCTCGCTCGCCGCCTACGAGGTGATGCACCGTCAGGACCGCGGCGGATCGGTCCTGATGATCGGCAGCGTCAGCGGCACGCGCCCGTCACCGGGCACGGCGGCATACGGCGCGGCCAAGGCCGGCCTGGACAGCCTCGCCCGCACCATGGCCGTGGAATGGGCACCCCGGGTGCGGGTCAACACCGTGGTCCCAGGCATGGTCCGCACCGAGCTGTCCCACCTCCACTACGGGGACGAGGACGGCATCGCCGCCGTCGGACGCACCGTCCCGCTCGGCCGCCTCGCCACCCCCGCCGACATCGGCGACGCCTGCGTCTTCCTCGCCTCGGACCGGGCCGCCTACATCAGCGGGGCCAGCCTGCACGTCCACGGCGGGGGGGAGCGCCCCGCGTTCCTCGACGCCGCGAACGTCAACGCGGGACGCCCGCCCCGACACCTGCCGAAAGGACTTCACTCATGACCGGACTGTGCACCGGACGGGTCGCCGTCGTCACCGGCGCGGGCCGCGGGCTGGGCCGCGCCCATGCCCTCGCCTTCGCGGCCGAGGGAGCCGAGGTCGTCGTGAACGACCTCGGCGTCGGCCTCGACGGCACCGGCGGAACCGCAGGACCGGCCCAGCGGGTCGTCGACGAGATCCGCGCGCTCGGCGGCGAGGCGGTCGCGCATACGGGCGACATCGCCACCTCCGAGGGTGCGGCGTCGCTCGTCGCCACCGCCCTGGAGGCCTACGGCCGCCTCGACACCCTCGTCAACAACGCCGGGTTCCTGCGCGACCGCATGCTCGTCAACCTCGACGAGGACGCCTGGGACGCGGTCGTGCGCGTCCACCTCAAGGGCCACTTCCTGCCGCTCAGGCACGCCGCCGCCCACTGGCGCGCCGAGGCGAAGACGGGGCGGGGCCCCGCGGCCCGGGTGGTCAACACCAGTTCCGGAGCGGGCCTTTCGGGCAGCATCGGGCAGGGCAACTACTCCGCCGCCAAGGCCGGGATCGTCGGCCTGACCCTCGTCGCCGCCGCCGAACTGGGTCGGTACGGCGTCCAGGTCAACGCCATCGCCCCGGCCGCCCGGACCCGGATGACCGAGCGGACCTTCGCGGCGACCATGGCAGCCCGCGAGGAGGGCGGCTTCGACGCCATGGCGCCGCAGAACGTCTCCCCGCTCGTGGTCTGGCTCGGCTCCGCCGGCTGTGCGGGGGTGACGGGCCGGGTCTTCGAGACCGAGGGCGGCCGGATCACCGTCATGGAGGGCTGGCGCCCGGGGCCCACCGCCGACAGGGGCGCCCGCTGGACCCCGGCGGAGGCGGGCGAGGCGGCCCGCAGACTCCTCGCCGAGGCGGAGCCCCCGCGGCCGGTGTACGGGGCGCCATAGACGGCGTCGACAGGGCGACTAGCGCGGTCCGGACAGGAAGTCCACGATGGCGGCGACCAGTTCCGGCGCGCCGGCCGCCGTCCAGTGGTCACCGGGGACCGTGGCCCCGGTGGCCTGCGGCAGTGTCTCGACCAGCTCGTCGGCAGAGGCGGCACGCGGGTCGTCGGCGCCCGTCGCGACGAGCGTCGGCACGCCGATCCGGCGCAGCGGTTCGGCCGGCGTGGCGACGAGCGAGTCCAGCACGTGCAGGAGCGCGACCGGATCCGCGCCGCTCGACCGGAGCCACCGTTCGGAGCGTTCCTCCGGGGATCCCGGTTCGAACGTTCCCCATCCGGTGAGCACCGGCCGCAGGGCGGCGCCCGCCCCGCCGCCGGTGCCGAGCACCTCGTGCAGGCCCTGGCCCGCGACCACGGCCCGGCCGGGTGCCGCGCCGCGCACCAGCATCCTCACCACGATCCGGGCGCCGAGCGAATAGCCGCCGAGGTCGTAGTCGCCGTCGTGCAGCCCCAGACGGCCGAGGAGAGCGAATCCGTCCTCGGTCAGGACGTCCGGGGGCCAGGCGGAGGAGTCCCGGGGCCTGGCGCTCCTGCCGTGCCCCCGGAAGTCCGGCAGGATCACGCGGTGACCGGCTGCCGCGATCGCCTCCGCCTGGCCGTTGAGCTGCCACAGCGTGCCGTCCCCGGCGAATCCGTGCAGCAGGACCAGGGGCCTGCCCTCGCCCACTTCCCGGTAGGCGAGACGGACACCCTCACGGGGGGAGAAGTACGACACGGTGGGGTCCGGCATGTCCCGGAGCGTATACCAGTGCCGTGGGCGGCCCGGCAGATGCCGACGGGGGACAGAACAGCTGGTGCCCCGGCAGGCGACGTCTGCCCGTCGAGGAGCGGCGTCCGGCGCGTGCTGTCGGTCGGTGCGGCGAGTGGGGGCACCTCCCACGCCCCCGGGCAGTGGGGGAGTGTGCCGGGCGTCGCGAAGGGGAGAACGCCGCCTGTCGGGGCACCAGGGCGTGTTTCGAAAGTCCCGTCTGGTCCGCGGCGTCTGGTGCGGCACCTCGCCGCGTTGTCGGGATCGTCCACGTACGCCCGGTACGAGGACGACCCTCCGCCTTGCGATGCACCGCACCAGACGCCGCGGACCCCACCCTCCGGGCGGACGACGCTACTTTCGAAACACGCCCTAGCCGAGGGCGAAGTCGTCCGCGTGGACGTCGGACTGGCCGTACCAGCCGTGGACGTACACGGTGACGGTGCCGCTGCTGCCCGTGGTGAAGCGGACCGTCAGCTGGTTCCAGTTCGTGTCGTTCGACCACGTACTGGCCGCGGCGCCGCCGCCCACCCCGAGATAGGCGTAGGGGCCCTGGACCCAACCCGTGAGCACGTAGCTGTGGTTGGGGGACAGGGTGACGGTCTGGTCGCACTCGCCGGTGCCGCTGGAGCTGGGGGTGACCTGGAGGGCGTGACTGCCGCTGTGGACCGGGGCGGAGACCACCGCGCTGCCGCCCGTGCACGTCCAGGGGCTCAAACCGCCCGTCTCGAAGCCTGCGTTGGCCAGGGAACCCCCACCTCCGCCTCCGCCTCCGACGGTGACGGTCAGTGTGTAGGTCGCGCTGTGGCTGCCGGCGGCGGCCGTGCCGGTGACGGTGATCGGGTAGGTGCCCGCGGCCACGGACGAGCCGACCGTCGCCGTCAGCGTCGAATTCCCGCCGGACGTCACGGAGTCGGGGCTGAAGGAGAGGCTGACACCGGAGGGCGCGCCGGACGCGGAGAGAGTGACGGACTCGGCGCTGCCGGAGGTGACGGCCGTGCCGACGGTCGCGGTCGCCGAACCGCCCTGTACGACCGAAGCGGAACCCGGCGCCAGGGACAGGGAGAAGTCACTGGTCGTGCCGCCACCACCACCGCCCGAGTTTCCTTCGTACGGCACGAACGCGTCCGTGAACGCGAGACTGCTCTGGCTGATCTCGCTGCACGTGGGCAGCGAGTTGGCGCTTCCGCTGCACGGCTGGTCCCGGTTGACGGACCAGAACGCCAGCCGCCCGACGCCGTTTCGCGCGGCGAAGTTCTCCACCGTCTGAGCGTCCGCCGGGGTGAAGGTGGAACCGTCGTCGTTCTTGCCGATCATCGGGGTGATCCCGAGGTTGGCGTAGGTGTAACCGGAGTCCACGGACTGCATCTGTGCCAGTGTGGCCTCGGCCGCGTCGATCGCGCCCTGGCCCATCTCGGTTCCCGTGCCGGCGTAGTAGTCCATGGCCATGATGTTGACCACGTCGATCTTGATGCCCGCGTTCTTGGCGGCCTTGAGGATGTTGACGCCGTCGTTGGTCAGGCCGCTCGTCAGTACCGGAAGGGTCATGGAGAACTGCAGGCCCGGGTTGGCCGCTTCGAGGTCCTTCATGGCCTGCATCTGGCGGGCCGCGGCAGCGGTGTCCGCCACGGCGGCGCCCTCGACGTCGAAGTCGAGCCGGGTGACGCCGTAGTCGTCGACGAGGGCCTGGTAACCCGCTTCGATGCTGCTCTGCGTGGAGCAAGTCCAGGCCAGCGGCTCACCGCTGGCCCCGCCGGAGGAGATGATGACCGAGGCGCCCTCGGACCTCGCCCGGGCGATCTCGGGGTCGGTGTAGGAGTCGTTGCCGACGGGCAGGGTGTCGCCCCAGACCTGGGTGCACCCCTCGCCCAGCACGAACGCCGCGGTGTAGGCCTTGAGGTGGTGTCCGGTGATGGCGGTGTCGAGCAGTCCTTCCTGACCGTTGGACATGTCGACATAGGGGGCCACGGAGTAGACGCTGCTCGCCGCGGCGCTGCCGGGGGATGCGAGAGCGACGACGGCGCCGGTGGCCGCGAGCGCGAGGGCGCATGCGGAAGCCGCGAGTCTTGCCAGGTGCATGACAGTACCTCTCCCGGGGATGCCTCGGGTGCGGAGGGGGGTGGGGTGGTGCCGTGCGAGGAGGTTGGTACATACCAAAGCGCCGACGTGTGGCTCCGTCAAGAGGACTAGACCAAGTTGGTGCAGCCGGATTCCCGATGTCCCGCCTCAGGGCCGAGGGGCGTCCTGAGGCGGGCGGCGGCACGGCGGTCGTTCATTGATCGCACACGGGCGGTATTAGGCTGGGTGACCGTCCGACCGGCACGTCGACGACCTGGCCGGGTCCGAACTTCAGGGAGTGACCGATGACCATGGGAACCGAGCGGGCCGTCCTGGCGGGCGGTTGTTTCTGGGGCATGCAGGACCTGATCCGCAAACAGCCGGGCGTGGTGTCCACCCGCGTCGGCTACAGCGGCGGTGACACTCCGAACGCCACCTACCGCAACCACGGCGACCACGCCGAGGCCATCGAGATCCTCTTCGATCCGACGGCCACGAGCTACCGGGACGTCCTGGAGTTCTTCTTCCAGATCCACGACCCGACCACGAAGGACCGTCAGGGCAACGACCTCGGGCGCAGCTACCGGTCCGCCATCTTCTACGCCGACGAGGAGCAGCACCGCATCGCCGTCGACACGATCGCGGACGTCGAGGCGAGCGGACTGTGGCCGGGGAAGGTGGTCACGGAGGTGGAGCCCCTGGGCGACTTCTGGGAGGCGGAACCCGAGCACCAGGACTACTTGGAGCGCTACCCCAACGGCTACACCTGTCACTTCCCCCGGCCGAACTGGAAGCTGCCTCGCCGGCAGTCGGCCACGACGGACTGAGCGGAGCCGGCCCGGGTCCCTGCCTCCCGGCGGGCAGGCCCGCGGACCCGAACCTCAGGACAGCCGGTGCGCGTCCTCGGGCGCCGGAGGCAGGGCCAGGTGGGCCAGGTCGGCCGGTCGGGGAGTGGTCACCGGCCACAGGGGAGCGGCCTCCCCGTCCGCGAGCGCGGCCGGCGCGTCGGTGAGGTTCATGCGCTCGCGCAGCCGGCCGTAGAAGTCCATCGGACCCAGCCGGACCGCCCTCAGTCGGCGCGGCGCGGCGTACACCCCGATCCAGTCGCCGGGGCTCAGTACTCCGCGCAGCTGGCCGTCGACGCTGACGGCCGCCTGGCCCGACCGCTCGAGGATGCGCAGCGCGACGGGCTCGTCGGGGGCGGCCACGACCGAGCGGTTGAACACCATGTGCGGGGCGACCGGCGTGAAGACCAGGCCCTCGGCGCGCGGCGAGACCACCGGGCCTCCGGCGGCGAAACTGTACGCGGTCGAGCCCGTCGGCGTGGCCACCAGCAGCGCGTCGGCGGAGTAGCAGGCCAGGAGCCGGCCGGCCAGGTAGACGGCGACGGAGACCTGCCGGTCCCGGGCGAGCTTCTCCACGACGACGTCGTTCAGTGCGGTGACGTTCAGCGCGACACCCCAGTTGTCACCCGCCTCGCACTCCGCCCGCACCCGCGGCGGTGGCAGCATCGGCCCACGGCCGTACTGCAGCAGCGCCTCCATCTGTGCGGGCACCTCCAGCCGGCAGGACGCCCGCATGGTGAGGAGCATCCGGCTCTCGACGGTGATCCGCCCCTCCTGCACCGCGTTCAGGGCCGAGCGCACCGCCGGGGCCGGGACCTCGGTGAGGAAGCCGACGCGGCCGAGGTCCACGCCGAGGACCATGGCGTCGTTCTCGGCCGCCAGCCGGGCGCCGCGCAGGAAGGTGCCGTCGCCGCCGAGCGTGACGATGAGGTCCGGATCGCCCGCCGCGTCGACCTCCTCCCGTGCGCTGTGCCGTGCGCCGTCCTGCCACACGTCGATGTCGGCGCACCGCACGGCGTGCTCCGCGCACCACTCGCGTACCGCCTGCGCGGCGGTCACGGCCTCGGCACGCCCGCCGTGCACCACCAGACCGACACGGTTCACCGCCATACCCGCCTCCGCACCGTCGTGTCCCACTCTGCCGATCCGCCCTCGTTCGCCATCCTCACCGCGGACCGCTCCGGGCGCGACACGCGCAACGCCACGTGAGGGGCCGGCCGGGCACACGAGGGGACGGCCAGTGACCGCGACGGCGCAGCCGGCCGGGGGCGCGGCGCCTGTCCAAGTCCCCGCCGGTGTGCCGTTGTCCTGCCGGTGAGACGTCGCAGCAACGGCACGGCGCCCTGCACCGGGGACCAACTGGATGAACGTGTTCGCTGTCCTCGGCGGACTTCTCGACCGGCGCACGGCATACCCACGCACGAGGGCGGGGGCAAGGCGCCCCGGCCCTCGGACGCCGGTGATCGGTCATTCGCTGTGGAAGACGGCCTTGCTCACCTCGGCCGGGTTCTGGAACTCCTTCTTCCCGAGGTGCGAGATCCGCTCGGTGATCTCCTTGGACGCGTGGTTGTCCTGGGCAACTTTCTGGAGCTGCTCCCGGTTGGCCGGGTACTCCGCGCCGGACAGGGCTTTCTGCAGGTCGGGAGGGCTGATCCGCGCCATGGCTCCTCCAGGAGGTCGGTGTTTCCCCCGGTGCCGGATGGGGCGCCGGGACTGGCCAGGTACCCGTCCCGGGACGGCGGATTCACGCATGCGTGCGGGTCATGGGACGTCCGGTCGGCGGGTACCCGTGGCCTCGGAACACACGGGACGCGTCCGGGAGGCCCCATGAGCGACTACATGGCCACCCCGTCCCAGGCAGAGGGCGAGCGGAACACGGACGAGGCGGACACCGAGATGCCGCCCCGCAGCACCCCTTCCCAGGCCGAGGGCGAGGACACAGGCGAACAGAACACCGGCGACGACGACGGGGACGACCGAGGAGGCCAGGATGACCACGGCACACACCAGCGTCCCCGAGGTGCTGGCGGCGGTGAAGGACGTGTCGTACCCCGCCGACAAGGAGCGCCTGGTCGAGGCCGCGCGCCGGGCGGGCGCGTCCGGTGAGGTCCTCAGGGCCCTGCGCGGCATCCCCGCCGAGCGGTACACGGGCCGTGAGGACGTCGCACGGTCGGTGCGGGTGGACCCGGACTCCGGCCTCGACCGCACCGCCGCGCAGCAGGCACGCGTCGGAGGAAAGCCCGGCCTCTCCCAGCACCTGAGGGAGGAGCCGAGGACCCCCATCCAGGAGGAGTTCGACCGCTGAACCCTCCCCGTCCCCGGGGCAGCCCCGTCATGGCCCCCGTCCTTGACGCCCCCGGTGCCCCCGCCAAGCGAGGGGTGGTCGCGGACCTGCGCCGGCGCGGACGACGACGCCCATGTCAAGGCCCTGCAGATCATGGAGCGGTACCGCCCGCTGGTCCGGGTCACCGGGCGCCCTGCTGGCGGATTCCGGCCGTGACCGGCGCTCCGCTCCCGGCACCGGCGGATCAGGCGGGGCTGCGAGCGGTTCGCGCGCCCCGGCCTCGCCTCGGGCCGGGCCCGTCAACCACCACCGGCCGATCTTCACCGTACCGGCCGGCACCGGACCCGAGCCGCCACCGCATCCACTCCGATCCTCACGCATGGCCCGCTGCCCGCCGGGTACGCGAGGCGGAGCACGCCCGGGTGCGGTCCGCTCCCGGGTGGCCCGTACCACCGTCGCTACCAGGGGATCTGCCATGGAGACACCCGCACACAACGACCTGCCGACGCCCGCCCAGCAGGCGCTCGACGCGCTGGCGGTGAACGCCGAGGACGAGACCGCGCTGGATGTCCTCGCCCACAGCGACGTGCTCGTCCCCGTGCCGGACGACGCGATCGACGGCGAGGGCGCCGACGCCGCGAGCGTCGCCCTGCCGGTGCTCGAACAGCCGGGAGGTGACCCGGTCGTCCCCGTCTTCACCACCGAGGGCGAGATGACCGACCTCCTGCCGTTCGTCTCCCGCTACCGCCTGATCCCGCTGGGTGCCCTGGCCTCCCAGTGGCCGGACGAAGACATCTCGCTGGCCATCGACGGCAACTCCACCCACGCCCTGACCCTGACGTCACAGGGGGTGCGCACGCTGCTGGCCAGGTGAGGCAGGGGCCGTCCCGCACCACCGTGCCTCGGTGAAGGACGGCCGGAACTGCCCCCTGCCCAGGGGTGGTCACCAGGCTCCGGAGGGGAAGATCCCCGGCGACAGGCAGCCGCGCGGGTGTGAAGGAGCCGATGGTCGTGAGAGTCGTCCTGCTGGGCACCGCCGCCGGGGGCGGCTTCCCGCAGTGGAACTGCGCCTGCCCGCTGTGCGCGGCCGCCCGGGAGGGCGAACTGCCCTCCCGCACCCAGGAGTGCGCCGTCGTCACCGGCAACGGCCGCGACTGGTGGCTGCTCAACGCCTCGCCCGACCTGCGCACCCAGCTCACCACGACACCGGCGCTGTGGCCCGGCCCCGGCCGCGACACGCCGCTGCGTGGTGTCCTGCTCACCGACGCCGAGGCCGAGCATGTCACCGGCCTGGCCGGACTGCGCGGGGCGGCGGGCCTGAAGGTCTACGCCGCCCCACCGGTCCACTCCGCCCTGGCACCCGTCCGTGGCGCCCTGGACCGCCATGCCCCCTGGGAGTGGGTGGACAGCCTGGCCGACGGCGGCTTCGTGCTGGCCGGCGGGCTGGTGGTCACCGCTCATCCGGTGGCTGCGAGGAATGTGGCGCACGTACCGGCCGAGGCGCCGGAGCCGGCCGGCCCGTGGGTGACGGCGTACCGCGTCGAGGACCTGGCCAGCGGGGGAGTGCTCGTGTACGCGCCCTGTGTGGGCGCCTGGAGCCAGGAGCTGGACGAGCTGTGCGCCGAGGCGGACTGCGTGCTGCTGGACGGCACCATCTACGCGGCCGACGAGACGGGCACGGCCGTGCCCGGCGCCGGGCGGGCCGCCCTGGGCCATCTGCCGGTCACGGGCCCGGACGGCAGCCTCGCGGCGCTGGCCCGGCATCTCGGCGCACGCCGGATCTACACCCACCTCGACAACACGAACCCCCTGCTCGACCCGGCGTCACCAGCACGCGCTCATGTCGCCGAGGAGGGCGTCGAGGTGCTGCCCGACGGGACCGAACTGGTCATCTGACGCTCCGGCCCGGTCAGCATGCGCTCCAGCGCGGCGCGCTGCAGTGGCCGTACCTCGGCGTGCAGCGCGCGGCCCCTGGGCGTGAGGGCAACCCACACCCCGCGCCGGTCCTCCGCGCACACCGAGCGCTCGACCAGGCCGTCCTTCTCCAGCCGGCTGATCAGCCGGGACAGTGCGCTCTGGCTGAGATGCACCCGGCCGACCAGGTTCTGCACCCGGCACTGGTCGCCCTCGGCGGGCGACTCGGTGGCCAGGATGTCCAGCACCTCGAAGTCGCTGGCGCCCAGCCCGTGCGGATGCAGGGCCCGGTCGATCTCACACATCGTGCGCGCGTGCACGGCGAGGATGTCCCGCCACCGTTCCTCGAGCCGGGCGTCGGCCGTCTTGACTGCCATACCCGCACGTTAGCACCGATCCGGCCAATCGTTGAGTGTGCAACTAGTGCGGATACGGGCGGGTCCGAATCGGCCACGGCCCTGCCGGTGCTCAGGCGACCGGGTCCTGGAGCAGGCCCATCAGGTTGCCGTCGGCGTCCTTCACCGAGGCGATCAGCCGGCCGTTGCCGACGTCCCGCACGTCCTGAACCACCTCGGCGCCCGCCTCCAGCAGACGCGCGAGCCGCTCCCGCAGATCGGCGACGTGCCAGAACGGCACCGGCCCGGTCAGGCCCTGGGCATGCCCGTTCGGGTCCAGGCCGACGTCCTGGCCCTCGACCTTGAAACCGACGTAGTAGGGCTCGTCCACGTACGGCTCGACCCCGAGCAGAACGGTGAACAGGGCCTTCGCCCGGCCCCTGTCCTTGACGGGGTAGATGATCGTCTGCAGGCCGGCGGTCATGGTCTCTCCTTCTGAGGCGTGGCCCGGCGGGTCGTCCCGTCGGTGACTTCACGCTAGGCCGGGGGAGCCCGCCACGGCTTCTTCGATCCTGACCGCTAGCGGACTCCCCGTGCCCCTACTCGTTGCGCAGCACCTCGGCGACGGTGAGCCGGGCCGCGCGCCGGGCGGGGACGAGGGCGCCCATGACAGCGATCGCAACGCCCGCGAGGGCCGGCAGCGCAAGGCTCGGCGCGTGCCACACATCCGTCATGCACGACGGCAGGGTGATGTCGACCCCCGCCGCCATCCGGGGCACCACCAAGCCGTGGGCGGCGATACCCGGCGGAATGCCGAGCGCCGATCCGATCACCCCAGCACCGTCATCGACGTCACCGTCATCACCGTGACCTGGCGCGGGGTCATCCCGATCGACTCCAGCATGCCGAGATCCCGGCGCCGGTCGTGGGTGTTGAGCACGGCCGTGTCGAACACGCCGAGGGAGGCGACCGGCGCCAGCATCAGGGTGAGGGCGGTCGCCGAGCCGACGACGGTCCGGGCGACGCTGTTCGGGCCGACGAGGAGCGTACTGATCCCCCGGTCGCCGATCCGGGCCGCGCCCGCGTACGCGTCCGGGTCGGTGCCGTGGCGCGGTCTGACGTGGTAGGCGATCGGTCTGCCGCCCGGCACCAACGCGGTGACCGTGGGTCAAGGTGCCCGTGATCCTCCGGTCGTTTTCGGTCAAGTCCCACGTGGCCCGCATCTTCGCCGAGCTGGGGCTACGCGATCGGGCCCAGGCAGTGGTGCCGGCCTGTGAGACAGGGCTCCGCCCCGGGGCGCGCCAGGAACATGCCGGACGCTGTGGCTCGGCGATGAGTAGCGGGCGGTGTCCGGTGGCGCCGGTCCCGCCGCGGCGCCGAGAACTCGGCCACGACGACAAGGCCCTCTGCACCATGACGTGGTTCAGCCACCGCTGAACCCCCGGTGAGGTGCCCGGCGGTAAGGGGCGGCCGGGCGCCCGCCGATGTCCCGGCTCATGGGGAACCGCCCCGCACGTGCGGAGGTGCGGTACCGGACAACGACCGCCGAGTCCCGGCCGCGGCGGACTCGTCGGCGGCACAGTGGGAACACTGCGTACGAGGTGGCCGGGACGGAGGCGGACGGATGACGGGAACCCCCTCGGGCCGGATGCGGCAGACGATCCTGCAATGGCTCAAGGACCCCGAGGTCCACTTCCCGGCGCCCCGTGGCCGCGACCTCGCCGAGAGGGGCGTCACCGCGCGCGCCGTCGCCGCCAAGCTGGGCGTGCCGCGCCGGACCGCCCTCGCCCATCTCGACTTCCTCACCCGGCTCGGCGTCCTGCGCACCCGCCGCGGCTGGTGCCGCACCTACTACAGGCGCGACGAGATCCGCATCGCCGAGGTGGCCCGGGTCTTCGAGAAGGGCTGGTGACAGACGTCCGCCGTGCCGCGCCGGGGCCGGGACGAACCGGCCGACGGCGCCGCACGGGGTCCGACCGCACCAGACGCTCCCCGAGGCGCCGACGAGCACGCGGCGGACCGGAGATGATGGGCCGACCGACGGAAGGGCACCGCACATGGACAGACCCACGGCACTCGTTCCGCTGCACTACGTCGCCCTGGGTGCGGGCGGCCCCGAGGACGTGGTCGCCGACGCGCACGGCCGCGTGCTGACCGGAGTGGCGGACGGCCGGATCCTGTGCGTCCACCACCTCGGCGACCCGCGAACGGCCCGCGTGGAGGTACTGGCCGAAACCGGCGGCCGTCCCCTCGGGCTCGAACCGCTGCCGGACGGCGGCCTGCTGGTGTGCGACGCGGAGCGCGGCCTGCTGCGCGTCGACCCCGGCACCGGCTCCGGCCGCACGGTCCGCGTCCTCGCGGACTCGGTGGCGGGGGAGCGGCTCCGCTTCTGCAGCAACGTGGTCGCCCTGCCGGACGGCACTGTGTGCTTCACCGTCTCCAGCCGCCGCTACCCACTCGAACAGTGGATCGGCGACATCGTCGAACACACCGGAACCGGACGGCTGCTGCGCCTTCCACCCGAGGGCGGCGAGCCCGAAGTCCTGCTGGACGGGCTGCAGTTCGCCAACGGCCTGGCGGCCGGCGCGGACGGCTCGTTCCTGGTGATCGCCGAGACCGGCGCCTGCCGGCTCACCCGCTACCACCTCACCGGCCCGCGCGCCGGTCACGCCGACCTGTTCGCCACGCTCCCCGGCATGCCGGACAACCTCTGGCGCGAGGGCCCCGACGGCCCGCTGTGGGTCGCGCTCGCCAGTCCCCGGGTCCCTCCGCTGGACCTGTTGCACCGCGCCTCGCGCGCCGTGCGCGGCGCCGCCGCGCGGGCCGCCGTCCACGCTCCGTACCGCCCGAGCCGGACGATCGGGGTGATGGCCCTCGACGACGCCGGCCGGACCGTGGCGCACCTCACCCGCAGCCGCTCCGGCTTCCGCATGATCACCAGCGTCTGCGCGGCCGGGGACCATCTCGTTCTCGGTAGTCTCTGGGAGCCCGGCGTCGCGGTCTGCGCGCGGCCCCCCGCCCGCTGACCCGGCGGTAGGCTGGTGCCCCGGCCATGATCACCCGTTCGGGGCAGGCTCAGGAGGAGACGTACCAGCATGACAGCGGAAGCCGAGAGCCTCCGTGTCCGCCCCGGCCCGCGGCGGCGGTCCGAGTGGCGCACCCAGGCACCCGTCGTCACGGTGGTCGCGCTCGGCGGTGCCGTCGGGGCCTGCGCCCGCTACGGACTCGCGCTCGCCCTTCCCACCCCGCCCGGCGGCTTCCCCTGGGCGACGTTCTGGGCCAATGTCACCGGCTGCGCGGTGATCGGTGTCTTCATGGTGCTCATCACCGAGGTGTGGGCAGCCCACCGCCTGATACGCCCCTTCTTCGGTACCGGTGTGCTGGGCGGCTACACCACCTTCTCCACCTACACCGTCGACACCCGCAAGCTGCTCGACGCCCACCGCGCCGGCCTCGGGCTCGTCTATCCCGCCGCGACGCTGTGCGCGGCCCTCGCCGCGGTGTGGCTCGCCTCGGTGGCCGCCCGCCAGGTGCTGATCAGGAGGCAGCGATGACGTCACTCACCGGCCGGGCCCTCAGGCTCACCGTCTACATCGGCGAGGACGACACCTGGCACCACAGGCCGCTCTACTCGGAGATCGTGCACCGCGCCCACGCGGCCGGACTCGCCGGGGCGAGCGTCTTCCGGGGCGTCGAGGGCTTCGGCGCCTCCTCCCGCATCCACACCTCCCGCCTGCTGTCCCTGAGCGAGGACCTGCCCGTGGCGATCGTCGTCGTGGACACCGAGGAGCGGGTGCGGGCCTTCCTGCCGCAGCTCGACGAACTCGTCGGCGAGGGGCTCGTGACCCTGGAGGAGTGCGAGGTCGTCCGGTACGTGGGGCGCTCCGGCGCCACCGAGGGCCCGGACGGGAAGGGGAAGAGGTCGTTGTGAACTGGCTGCTCGTCATCGCGGGGGCCGCGGTCGGCGCACCGCTGCGCTATCTCACCGACCGCGCCGTGCAGGCCCGTCACGACTCCGTCTTTCCCTGGGGCACCTTCGTGGTGAACGTCACCGGCTCGCTGATCCTCGGGCTGCTCACGGGCGCTCTCTCCGCAGGGGCGGTCGGACCGCACGCGCAGTTGCTCGTGGGTACCGGGTTCTGCGGAGCGCTGACGACGTACTCGACCTTCTCCTACGAGACGCTGCGGCTGGCCGAGGCCGGCTCCGGCGCCTACGCCGCCGTCAACGTCGTGGGGAGCCTGGCGGCGGGCCTCACCGCCGCCTTCGCGGGTGTCTCGATCGCCGGCGCCCTGTGGGCCTAGACGCCTGCCAGGGCGCCGGACACAGCACGTACCGTCCACAGCAATGTCGACCAACACTCCTCAGAACTGGATCCCATGAGCGCCATCTCCGTCGGTCAGGCCGTCGTCCTCGGAGTCGTCGAGGGGGTGACCGAGTTCCTCCCGGTGTCCTCCACCGGTCACCTGAAGATCGCTGAGGGGCTCATGAACATCCCCGTCGACGACAAGTCCGTCGTTGGTTTCTCCGCCGTCATCCAGGTCGGCGCCATCGCCGCCGTGCTCGTGTACTTCTTCAAGGACATCAAGCGGATCGTCTCCGCCTGGGGGCGCGGCCTCCTCCACCGCGAGGAGCGTTACCACCACGACTACAAGTTCGCATGGTGGGTCATCTTCGCCACCGTCCCGATCGTGCTGGTCGGCCTGGCCGCCAAGCCGCTGATCGAGGGGCCGCTGGCCTCGCTGTGGGTGGTGGCCGCATCGCTGATCGTCGGCTCGGCCGTGATGTGGTGCGCGGACCAGATGGGCCGGCACAAGCGCGGGGAGGACGACACGTCGTTCAAGGACGCGATGTGGGTCGGGTGCTCGCAGATCCTCGCCCTGCTCTTCCCCGGTTTCTCCCGTTCCGGCGCCACCATGTCCACCGCGCTCGTCCTGGACCTCGACCGCGTCGCCGCCACCCGCCTCTCCTTCTTCCTCGGCATCCCGGCCCTGACCGGCGCGGGCATCTACGAACTCAAGGACGCCCTCGGTGCGGGCGTGGGCGCCGCCCCGCTCGCCGCCGGCACGACAGTGTCCTTCGTCGTCGCCTACGCCTCGATCGCCTGGCTGCTGAAGTTCGTCGCCAAGCACTCCTTCAACGCCTTCGTGATCTACCGCGTCGTCATCGGCGTGGGCCTGCTCGGCCTGCTGGCCGCGGGCACGCTCAACGCCTGACCGAGACCTATTGGTCACCACCGGGTGCGGATGTCTGTATTCAGACATCCGCCCCCCGTGAATGTTTCCTTGCGGAACGCCTTGACAGCCACCGCCCGCAACCCGCAGGATCGCTCCCGTGAACCTGTCAGACAGCCAGACAGGTGGCCCGGGTCCGCGACGCGTCAGCGCGATGGAAGCGGTCCTGGCCCACCTCCGCGGTGCCATCGAGCGCGGCGAGTACGCCGTCGGCGACAAGCTCCCCTCCGAGGCCGAGCTGTGCCGCACGCTCGAGGTCTCCAGGCCCGTGCTGCGCGAGGCGCTGCGCGCGCTGCAGACGATGGGCCTGACGGTCTCCCGGACCGGCAAGGGCACCTTCGTCGTCGCGAGCGCCGTCGAGGACCCCACGTTCGGCGACTACGCGGCCAGCGACCTGCTCGAGGTGCGCCGTCACGTCGAGATCCCCGTCGCCGGCTACGCGGCCGTCCGCCGCACCCCGGAGAACCTGGACCACCTGGCCCACCTGCTCGACCGCATGGAGCGCGAGACGGACACCACGGCCTGGGTCGCGATGGACACGCTCTTCCACCTCGCTGTGGCCGAGGCCGCCCAGAACCCGGTCTTCCGCCGGGTCATCGAGGAGATCCGGGACGCACTGGCGCGTCAGTCGGCCTTCCTCAACCAGCTGGGCGGCCGCCGCGAGCAGTCCAACCGCGAGCACCGGGCGATCGTCGAGGCGCTGATCGACGGTTCCGAACACGACGCCGTGGGGGCCATGAGCCACCACCTGGACCGCGTCGAGACGACCCTCACCGACATCGTGCGTCCCCAGCGGACGGACGACCTCCCCACGGAAGGCGGACCCGAGGCGTGAGCGAGCAGCACCTCAAAGACGAGACGCGCCCCTCGTCCGGCCATGTCGACGCCGGAGACACCGGCTACAGCAAAGGCCTGAAGCACCGGCACGTCAACATGATCGCCATCGGCGGAGCCATCGGCACCGGCCTCTTCCTCGGCGCGGGCGGCCGGCTGGCCGACGCCGGGCCCTCCCTCTTCATCGCGTACGCCGTCTGCGGCGTCTTCGCCTTCCTGGTCGTGCGCGCGCTCGGCGAACTCGTCCTGTACCGCCCGTCCTCCGGCGCCTTCGTCTCGTACGCCCGGGAGTTCCTGGGTGAGAAGGGCGCCTACACCGCGGGCTGGATGTACTTCCTCAACTGGGCGACCACCGGCATCGCCGACATCACGGCCGTCGCCACGTACACGCACTACTGGGGCATGTTCTCGGACGTTCCCCAATGGTTGATCGCATTGATCGCCCTGGCCGTCGTGTTGACCGTCAACCTGATATCGGTCAAGATCTTCGGCGAGCTGGAGTTCTGGTTCGCGATCGTCAAGGTGTCGGCGCTGGTCGTCTTCATGTGCATCGGCATCTTCCTGCTGGTCACCCAGCACCCGGTCGCCGGTCACCACCCCGGGCCGTCCCTGATCACCGACAACGGCGGCGTCTTCCCCAACGGCCTGCTGCCCATGCTGCTGATCATCCAGGGCGTCGTCTTCGCCTACGCCTCCGTCGAACTGGTCGGCGTCGCCGCCGGTGAGACCGAGAACCCCGAGAAGATCATGCCGAAGGCGATCAACTCGATCATGTGGCGCGTGGGCCTGTTCTATGTCGGCTCCGTCGTCCTGCTCTCGATGCTGCTGCCCTGGAACAAGTACAGCGCGGGCGAGAGCCCTTTCGTGACCGTCCTGTCGCACATCGGCGTCCCGGCGGCCGGCGGCGTGATGAACCTGGTCGTGCTGACCGCCGCCATGTCCTCGCTGAACTCCGGCCTGTACTCCACCGGCCGCATCCTGCGCTCCATGGCCATGAGCGGCTCCGCCCCCGGGTTCACCGGCAGGATGAGCCGCAGCCAGGTCCCCTACGGCGGGATCCTGCTCACCAGCGGCGTCTGCGTCCTCGGTGTGGGCCTCAACTACGTCGTCCCCGCCGACGCGTTCGAGATCGTGCTCAACTTCGCGGCGATCGGCATCCTCGCGACCTGGGGCATGATCATGGTCTGTCACCTGCTCTTCTGGCGGAAGACCCAGAGGGGCGAGCTGACCCGGCCGTCGTACCGGCTGCCGGGCTCGCCCTGGACCGAAGTCGTGACGCTGGCGTTCCTCGCGTCCGTCTTCGTCCTCATGTACGCCGACGGCGGCGCCGGACGCACCACCGTGCTCTGTCTGCCGCTGATCGCCGCAAGCCTGGTCGCCGGGTGGTACGCCATCCGCGGCCGGGTGTCCCGCACCTCCACCGGCACCGACGCGTGACCCGCGTACCGGCCGGACCGACCCCCCGATACAGGCAGTGATGTACAGCAGTTCCCCCGCCGACGCACCCGTCGTACGCGAACCCCTCCACGCTCCCGTCGCCCACCTCGTCCGCGGTGGGGTCGTCGAGGGCATCCACTACGGCTCCGTCGTCGTCCTCGGCGCCGGCGGCCGGGTGGACTTCCAGCTCGGCGACATCGAGGCCGCCTTCCACCCACGCTCGGCCGTCAAGCCCCTCCAGGCCGTGGCCATGCTGCGGGCCGGGCTGCCGCTCGACGGCGCGCTGCTCTCGCTGGCCGCCGCGAGCCACTCCGGCGAGGAACGCCACCTCGCCGGCACCCGGCGCATCCTCGACCTCGCCGGACTCACCGAGGACGACCTGCGCAACGTCCCGGACCTGCCGTACGACCCGGCCGTGCGGGACGCCTGGATCCGCGAGGGCCGGGCGCCCTCCCGGCTCGCCCAGAACTGCTCCGGCAAGCACGCGGCCATGCTGTGGACCGCCAGGCTCAACGGCTGGTCCCTGCGGGACTGCCTCGACCCGGAACACCCGCTCCAGCAGGCGATCCGGGAGATCGTCGAGGACCTCACCGGGCAGCGGGTCGCCCACGTCACCGTGGACGGCTGCGGCGCGCCGCTGTTCTCCATCTCCCTGCACGGCCTCGCCCGCGCCGTGTCCCGGATCGCCTCGGCCGCGCCCGGCACACCGGAGGCGCAGGTCGCCGACGCGATGCGCGCACACCCCGAGATGGCCTCCGGCGCCGGCCGCGACGTGGCCGCCCTGATGCGGGCCGTGCCGGGGCTGCTCGCCAAGGACGGCTTCGAGGGCGTGCAGGTCGCCGCGCTGCCCGACGGCCGGGCCGTCGCCGTCAAGATCGCCGACGGGGCGAATCGCGCGCGGATTCCGGTGGCCGCGGCCGCACTCGCGCGCGCGGGCGTCGACCCCGGGCTCCTGACCGCCTTCGGCGGGGAGCCGCTGCTGGGGGGCGGGCAGCCGGTGGGATGCGTGCGGGCCGTGCGTGCGCTGGATCCGGTTCCGTTCACCGCTCGCGCGTAGTCCGCCGCCACCGACACCTCAGAAAGAGGCCTCACCCCACATGACCGCCCCCACCACCCGCAGCGAACACGATCTGCTCGGAGACCGCGACATACCCGCCGACGCGTACTGGGGTGTGCACACCCTGCGCGCGACCGAGAACTTCCCCATCACCGGCACCCCGATCTCCGCCCACCCGCACCTGATCGACGCCCTGGCCGCCGTCAAGGAGGCCGCCGCGCTCGCCAACGAGGAACTGGGCCTGCTGCCCCCGGACAAGGCGCGTGCGATCGTCGCCGCCTGCCGAGAGATCCGCGCGGGCGAGCTGCACGACCAGTTCGTCGTCGACGTCATCCAGGGCGGCGCCGGCACGTCCACGAACATGAACGCCAACGAGGTCGTGGCGAACCGCGCGCTCGAACTCCTCGGCCGCGCCAAGGGGGAGTACACGCACCTGCATCCCAACGAGGACGTCAACCTCGGTCAGTCGACCAACGACGTCTACCCGACCGCCGTCAGGATCGCGACGGTGTTCGCGGTCCGTGGGCTGCTCAAGGCGATGTCCGTCCTGCAGGACGCCTTCGCCCGCAAGGCCGTCGAGTTCCGTGACGTGCTCAAGATGGGTCGTACACAGCTGCAGGACGCCGTGCCGATGACGCTCGGTCAGGAGTTCTCCGCGTTCGCCGTCATGATCGAGGAGGACCGCAGCCGTCTCGCCGAGGCCGTCGAGCTGATCCATGAGATCAACCTCGGCGCCACGGCGATCGGTACCGGTCTCAACGCCCCCGCCGGATACGCCGAGTCCGCCCGCCGGCACCTGGCCGAGATCACCGGGCTGCCGCTGGTCACCGCCGCCAACCTGGTGGAGGCAACCCAGGACTGCGGCGCGTTCGTCCAGATGTCCGGCGTGCTCAAGCGGATCGCGGTCAAGCTCTCCAAGACCTGCAACGACCTGCGGCTGCTGTCCTCCGGTCCGCGCGCCGGTCTCGGTGAGATCAACCTGCCGCCGGTGCAGGCCGGTTCGTCCATCATGCCGGGCAAGGTCAACCCGGTGATCCCCGAGGTGGTCAACCAGGTCGCCTTCGAGGTGATCGGCAACGACGTCGCCATCACCATGGCCGCCGAGGCCGGACAGCTCCAGCTCAACGCCTTCGAGCCGCTCATCCTGCACTCCCTGTCGGAGTCCGTCACGCATCTGCGCAGGGCCTGCCTGACGCTGGCCGAGCGCTGCGTGTCCGGCATCACCGCCAACACCGAGCGGCTGCGGGCCGGCGTGGAGAATTCCATCGGCCTGGTCACGGCGCTCAACCCGCACATCGGGTACACGGCCGCCACCGAGATCGCCAAGGAGGCCCTCGTCACCGGCCGGGGCGTGGCCGAACTGGTCCTGGAGAAGGGCCTGCTGCCCGCCGACCGGCTCGCCGGCCTGCTGCGTCCCGAGGTGGTCGCCGGAAGCGGCGCGCCCGCCGCCTGACCTGCGGTAACAGGCAGATATCGGCCCGGGCGCGAATGGGCTCCAGGACCGGTCGGGAGGCACAATGGTGATCATGACAACGACGTCGTCCCTCGCTTTCCTGCCGGTCCTGGAGCGCATCGCCGAGGAGATCGAGCGCACGCCCGGCCGCGGCCGGGCCGCCGACTACATCCCGGCGCTCGCCGCCTGCGACCCCCGCCGCTTCGGCATGGCCGTCGCCGAGCTGGACGGCACGGTGTACGGGGTGGGGGAGTGGCGCGAGCCGTTCTCCACGCAGTCCATCACCAAGGTCTTCACGCTGGCCCTGGACCTGGCCCGCGAGGGCGACGAACTCTGGGAACACGTGGGCCGCGAACCCTCCGGGAACCCCTTCAACTCCCTGGTCCAGCTGGAGTACGAGAACGGGATCCCGCGGAATCCTTTCATCAACGCGGGTGCCCTCGTCGTCACCGACCGCCTCCAGACCCGTACCGGGGACGCGGCCGGCGAGCTGCTGGCGTTTCTGCGCGCCGAGAGCGGCAACGACTCCCTGCACTTCGACATGGAGGTCGCCGCCTCCGAGAACGCGCACGGCGACCGCAACGCCGCACTCGCCCATTTCATGGCGTCCTACGGCAACATCGACAACGACGTGCCGACCCTGCTAGACCAGTACTTCCGGCAGTGTTCCATCCGGGCGTCCTGCGCCGACCTGGCCCTCGCCACCGGCTTCCTCGCCCGGCACGGCGTCCGCGCCGACGGCGGCCGACTGCTCACCCGCAGCCAGGCCAAGCAGGTCAACGCGGTCATGCTGACCTGCGGGACGTACGACGCGGCCGGGGACTTCGCCTACCGCGTCGGTCTGCCAGGCAAGAGCGGGGTCGGTGGCGGGATCATCGCGGTCGTACCGGGCCGGTGCACGCTGTGCGTGTGGAGTCCGGGCCTGGACGAGCGCGGCAACTCGGTGGCCGGAGTGGCGGCGCTCGACCGGTTCACCACGCTGACCGGGCTCTCGGTGTTCTGACCCCTCCGGCCGGTGCGGGACCTTTCAGTCCAGGAACTCGTGCGGCAGCGGCAGCAGCAGGGCCGTACGGCGCATGAGTGCCGCGTGGGTGGTGCCGGGCAGGACCGCGAGACGCGCGTCCGGGATCAGCTCCAGCATCTCTGCCGCCGGTCTTCGTGCGGGCGGAGCCGTGCGCCACTGTGATCACGTCCGTTCGGTCGGCTGCCGGTCGCAGGGGTGACCCTCCGGATGCCCCGAAGTCATCGTCGCTCACGGGCCGGTCACGTGCGGGCCGCCCGCCGGTGGGCGGAGCGTCGCCTTCCGGCCACCCGGCGTCGACACGCTGAAGCAGTGTTGACCATGGCGTTCCCCGTCGATCTCCGCCGCTGCCAGCTGCTCGGGCTGGTCGGCACCGCGTCTCTCGCGCTGGGCGGCGAGACGGCCGGTGCGCTGCCCGTGCAGGACCTCCTGGCCCCCGCCTCGGCGCAGGCGGCGCTGGGCGTCGTCGGAGTGTACTTCGGGGTCGTTCTGCTGCTGGCTGCCTGGGTGCTCCTCGGCCGCCTGGTGCGCGGCCCGCAGCCGCCCACCCCGCACGCCCTGCTGCTGGTGCTCGCCGTGTGGACGGCGCCGCTGCTGCTCGCACCGCCGCTGTTCAGCCGGGACGTCTACAGCTACCTCGCGCAGGGCGCCATGGTCGACGCCCACATGGACGTCTACACCCACGGCCCCGCCCAGCTCGGCGGCCCGCTCGCCGACGAGGTGGCCCCGATGTGGCAGCACACCGGCGCCCCCTACGGCCCTGCCTTCCTGGCGCTGGCATCCGCACTGTCCGGCCTGACCCGCGGCCGGCTGCCCGCCGGCCTGCTCGGCATGCGCCTGGTCGCCCTGCTCGGCGTGGCCCTGATGGCCGCGACGCTGCCCCGCCTCGCCCGGCACTGCGGCGCCGACCCGGCCGCCGCCCTGTGGCTCGGCGCCCTCAATCCGCTCGTGCTGCTGCATCTGGTGGCGGGCGCCCACAACGACGCCCTGATGCTCGGCGTGCTGGGGCTCGGCCTGGTCGCCGCCCGCGGGGACCGGCCCGCCGGCGGAGTCCTCGGGGCCGTCCTCGTCACGCTCGCCGCCCTGGTCAAGGCGCCGGCCGCGCTCGGGCTGCTGGCGGTCGTGGCCCTCCGGGTCCGTTCCGGCCGCCGCCCGCTGCCGGCCGTCGTGACGGTGGCTGCCGCCTCCGCCGTGACGACGGTCGCCGCCACGGCCGTCGCCGGCACCGGCTACGGTTGGATCGGTGCCCTGAACACCCCGGTCTCCCCGCACAACTGGGCCCTGACCAGCCTGCTCGGCCGCGCCACGGGCGCCCTGCTGGAGCACCTCGGCAGCGGCCTGGCCCCGCTGGCCGTGCCCGCGTGGCATGTGCTCGGCCTCGCCGCCACCGCCCTTGCCGTGGCGCTGATATGGCTCCGGATGCGCGTCGGACCGGTGTACGCGCTCGGGCTCAGCCTGCTGACGGTCGCCGTGTTCGGCCCCGCGATCCGCCCCTGGTACGTGCTGTGGGGCCTGTTCCTCATCGCCGCCGCCGCGCCCAGCACCTCGGTACGGCACCGGGTCGCGGCCCTCGCGGGAGTCCTCGCCCTCGCCGTCCTGCCGAGCGGCGGCCCGGCCGCCCCCGGCCAGCTGGTGCTCGCGGTCTCCGGCGGGGTGCTCGGCGTGGTCGTCCTGTGGCAGGCCCACCAGGTGGTGCAGGCCCCGGCACCGGGACGCATCGCGTGAGCGGGCCCCGTACGACGAGGGGCCGGCTGCTGCTGGTCCTCGCCCTCGCCGCCGCCGTGGCGGTGTTCACCGCCACCGTGCCGCTGCTGCGCGGTTTCTTCGATCTGCGCGTCTACTACGGCACGGTGCACACCTGGGTGCGCCATGGCGGCCGGATCTACGACTACCGGGTGCCGGGCACCTCGTACGGCTTCACCTACCCGCCGTTCGCGGCCCTCGCGATGCTGCCGCTGGCCCCACTCGGCCGGACCTCGGCGATCGTGGCGTCCCTGCTGGTGAACCTGGCCGCGCTGGCGGTGGTCCTGCGCATCCTGGCCGGGCCCGGCTGGCGGCGGCACGGCTGGTACCGCTGGTCGCTGTGCCTGTGCCTGCTCGCCCTGTTCGAGCCGCTGCGGGACACCTTCAGCTTCGGCCAGGTCAACCTGGTGCTGCTCGCCCTCGTCCTCGGCGACTGCCTGCTGCTGGCGACCGGCCGGGAGCGCCGGGCGGGCGCCGGGATCGGCCTCGCCGCCGCGGTGAAGCTCACGCCGGCCCTGTTCATCGGCCTGCTGCTGCTCGCCGGACGGCGCCGGGCGGCGGGCGTGGCGACGGCCGTCGCCCTCGTGGCGAGCGCGCTGGCCGCCTGGGCGGACCCGCGGGCGTCCCGGTTCTACTGGACCGAGGCGCTGTGGGACACGAGCCGGGTGGGTCGGCTGGACTATGTGTCGAACCAGTCGCTCCAGGGGGTGTTGGCCCGCCTCGGCGAGCCGGCACGCCCGCTGTGGGCGGCGGCGGTCCTGCTGACCCTGTGCGTCTGGGCGTGGCGGGCGCGCAGTGCGGTGCGGGTCGGCGACTGGGCGGCGGCCTTCGCCCTCACCGGGGTGGCGGCCTGTCTGGTCAGCCCCATCACCTGGGTGCACCACCTGGTGTGGCTGCTGCCGTCCTTCGCCGTGCTCCTGCGCTCGGGGCGCCCGCGGACCGCGGGCGCCCTGTTCGCGGTGCTGTGCACGAGCGTGGTCTGGCTGTGGTTCGACGGCGCCTCCGGTGTCGGCGGCTTCCTCGGCAGCAACACCTACACCTGGATCACGCTGGGCCTGCTCCTGGGGCTTCCGGCGGGTCAGTCGCGCGCCGCCCGCCTGCCCCTGGCCCGCAGGGTCAGCGTCAGCGCCACAGCACCCACGCCGAGTCCCGAGAGCCCCGCGACGACGGCGGGACCCTCCCAGCCCGAGTCGTCCGCCGCGGGGGACGCGGCGGCGGCCACCGGTGCGGTCGCCGACGCCGGGCGGGACGTGACGGCGCGCTGCCCGTCCAGCGAGCCGACGGGGTCCACCCGGCCGGCCGCCGCGAAGCCCCAGTCGAGGAGCTTGCGCGCTTCCTCGTACACCGTGAGCCCGCCGCCGACCTGAGGGTGCATCACGGTCACGACCAGCGTGCGCCCGCCCCGGCGAGCGGCGGCCACCAGGGTGTTGCCCGCCTTGGTGGTGTAGCCGTTCTTGATACCGATCAGCCCGGGATACTTCTTCACGCCGTTGGCGCCGGTCAGCAGCCGGTTGGTGTTCCTGATGCCGTACGACTCGCCGTCACCGGGGAAGTACGCCTCAGCGGTGGAGCAGTAACGGGCGAAGTCGGGGTTGCGCAGGCCCTCCCGGCCGAAGACGGCCAGGTCGAACGCGGAGGACACCTGGCCGTCGGCGTCGTAGCCGTCGGGGGAGACGACATGGGTGTCCAGGGCGCCGAGCGCACGTGCCTTGTCCTGCATCCGCCTGGCCGTGGTGTTCCAGCCGCCGTTCAGCGCGGCGAGCACGTGCACGGCGTCGTTTCCGGAGTTGAGGAAGACCCCGCGCCACAGGTCGGCCACCTGGTAGGAGTGCCCCTCCTCGACACCGACCAGGCTGCTGCCCGCGCCGATGCCCGCCAGTTCCTCGGTGCGCACGGTGTGCCGCATCGAGGAGGGCAGGGAGGGCATCACGGTGAGGGCGAACAGGGTCTTCAGCGTGCTGGCGGGCGGCAGCTTGCGGTGTGCGGAGCTCGCGGCCAGCACGTTTCCGCTGCCGGCGTCGGCCACCAACCAGGACAGCGCCGACACCTCCGGGACCCCCGGCGCGTCCCGGTGTGGCCGGACCTGGATGCCGGAGCGGTAGAGCAGGGACGGCCCGGGCATCACCGTTCCCGGGCCGGGCGGGGCGGGTTGTCCGGCACGAGGGCCGGCGGAGGCGGTGGCCGGTGTGAGCGCCAGCACGCCCGCCACGCACAGGGAACAGGCCGTCGCGGCCACCCGATGAGAAAGTCCGGTGATCATGTGATCAACGTACGAACGGGTGCGCCTTCTCTCGCGCCGGAAGGGCCGTTCGGCTCACGCGGGCCACCCGGATGCAGGATTCCGTCCCCCCGACGGCCGGTTCAGCCGACGGGCAGGGTGGGCCGGATCCGCCGCAGGAACGTGGCGTTGTCGGGGGTGGAGCGCAGCCGCTCAAGGAGGGTCTCCAGACCGGACGGGCCACCCTCGCGGGGACGCAGCACACGGCGCAGACCCTGCACGGCCGTCAGTTCGGCCGCGGTGAGCAGCAGTTCCTCGCGGCGGGTGCCGCTGGCGTCGAGGTCCACGGCCGGGAACAGGCGCCGGGCGGCGGCTTCCCGGTCCAGCCGCAGCTCCATGTTGCCGGTGCTCTTCAGCTCCTCGAAGTAGTAGCCGTCGGCGCGGGAGCCGGTGTCCACCAGGACGGTGGCGAGGATGGTCAGCGAGCCGCCCTCCTCCGCCTGGCGGGCGGCGCCGAAGAACCGCTTGGGGCCGACAAGCGCACCCGCGTCGACACCGCCGCTCAGGGTGCGCCCGCCGGCGGCGGAGGCGTTGTTGTGCGCCCGGCACAGCCGGGTCAGCGAGTCGAGCAGGATCACGACGTCCTCGCCGGCCTCCACCAGCCGCTTGGCCCGCTCGACGACCAGCTCGGCCAGGGCGATGTGCTCCTTGGGCGTCCGGTCGAAGGTGGAGGCGTACACCTCGCCGCGCACCGAACGGCGCATCTCGGTGACTTCCTCGGGGCGCTCGTCCAGCAGCAGCACCATCAGCCGGCAGTCGGGGTGGTTGCCGGCCACGGCCGCGGCGAACTGCTGCAGCAGGACCGTCTTGCCGCTCTTCGGCGGGGCCACGACGAGCCCGCGCTGGCCCTTGCCCACCGGTGCGAACAGGTCGGTGACGCGCCCGGCCGGTCCGGAGCCGTGGTGTTCCAGACGGATGCGCTCGTGTGGGTGGACCGGGGTGAGATCGCGGAAGTGACGCCGGGATCGCAAGGAAGCCGGGTCGCGTCCGTCGACGCGGGTGACCTCGGTCAGGGCGCGCCGTTCACCCTGGACGCCTTCGAGGAGGTCGCCCCTGCGCAGCCCGTGGCGCCGGATCAGGGCCGGCGGGACCTGCGGGTCGACGGGGGAGGACAGCAGGCGCGCGGCGCGCAGATGCCCCTTGCCCTGCGCGTCGATGTCGAGGACACCGGTGACGAGCCGGGCGGCCGCGGCCTGCTGTTGCGCGGGAGGGTGTTCGAGTGTGGTGGTCATCGAGGGAGGTCCTTTCGGTGGACGGGACAAGCGAAGGGGGAAGGGGGAGAGGCCGCGAGCGGGAGGCCTTGACGGCTGCCTCCGGGCGGCGGGAACGGCACCTCGGGTACGGCGGAGACGCCCTGGTCACGAGGTGGTGCATCAGAAGAGGCCCGAACCGGCCAAAAACCCCGGCCGACGGCCGAGGGAGACGAGCGGCGCCGGTGTCCGTACGACGGGACACGCACACGCGCTGATCGCACTATACCCGTGCGTCCGCTTCGGTCAACATGATGCCGTCCGTGTCCATTCCCGCCCCGCCCCGTACCTTCTCTTCCCGTCCGACCGTCAGGAGAAGCATCCGTGGAGACCTCCGCCGTCCGGCCCCCGCACCGTCTCGACCCCTCCGGCGGGTGCCCGCACTCCGTCAACGCACGGCTGCTGGCCGACGGCGCCGTGGCCCGGGTGGAACTGCCCGGCGGCATCGAGGGGATGGCCGTACTCGGGCACGAGGCACTGAAGGAGTTCCTCCAGCACCCCGAAGTCGCCAAGAACGCATGCCACTTCACCGATCTGAGGAAGGGCCGGATTCCCGCCGGCTGGCCACTGCTCACCTTCGCCACCGTGCGAGGCATGACGACCGCCGACGGGGAGGACCACCGGCGGCTGCGGTCCCTGGCCGGCCGCGCCTTCACCCCACGCCGCGTGGAACGACTGCGGCCGTGGATCGAGGAGCTGACCGACACACTGCTGGACGACCTGGCCCGCGCCGCTGCTGCCGCGGACGGGGTGGCCGATCTGCGGCGGCACTTCGCCCTGCCCCTCCCGATGGGGGTCATCTGCGAACTCCTGGGCGTGGCAGCCGAGTTCCGCGACCGGCTGCATCACCTCAGCAGCCGAGTCGTGGCCACCGACACCGAGCCCGCCGAGGCCGTCGCCGCCAACCGGGAACTCGTCGCCGTCCTGGGCGGGATTGCGGCGGCGAAGGCGGCGGCGCCCGCCGACGACCTCACCAGCGCCCTGGTCGCCGCCCGTGACGAGGGCGGCGACCGGCTCGGCGACCAGGAGCTGATCGGCACCCTCCTCCTGATGATCGTCGCCGGGCACGAGACCACGCTGAACCTGATCACCAACGCCGTCCGCGCGCTGTGCGCCCACCGTGACCAGCTCGCCCTGGTGCGCGCCGGCCGGGCCGGCTGGGCCGACGTGGTGGAGGAGACCCTGCGCTGGGACGCGCCGGTCAGCTTTTTCCCGTTCCGCTACCCGGTGCGCGACCTGTCCGTCGACGGCACGCTCATACCGGCCGGCACCCCCGTGCTCGCCGGCTACTCCGCCGCAGGCCGCGACCCGGCCGCACACGGCCCGGACGCCGACCGCTTCGACGTCACCCGTCCCGCCCGGCCCGACGCCGTACGCCATCTCTCGCTCGGCCACGGCGCGCACTACTGCCTCGGCGCGCCGCTCGCCCGGATGGAGGCCGGTATCGCGCTGGAACGACTGTTCTCCCGGTTCCCGGCCCTCGAACTTGCCGTCCCGGACGCCGCGTTGGTACCCAACGCCGGATTCGTCGGCAACAGCGTGCGCACGCTGCCGGTGCGGCTCGACGCCGACGGCACGTCCGCGGCCTGAGCGGCCGTCATGCCAGGGCACCGCCCAGACGTCCCCGGACCGCGACGATTCCGGACGTCCGGGGACTTGCCCTCCGCCATGGACCGTCTTCTCCGTCCTGGTGGACGAGTGGCCGGGCCCGCGCTGCAGAAACTCTCGTCCAGCACCACGTTCCGAGAGAGGTCCTGGTGGGCGGTACCCTGCCCGGCCCCGCAGTCTCCGCCCCGCGCTCTCCACGCCCGGCCCCAGGCCACGAGGCCCGTCTCGTCAGCCGGGACAGGGCGTACCTCTCGACCAGGACACGAACCCGCCCGCGCCGAGCGACGTGGACGACCGGCTGTAGAAGGACGCCGGGGCCACGCCGGGGCGGCTCGGGGGCCGAGCCTCGGGCCCGGGGCGGCCGTGACGTCCGCGGAGCGGGGCGCGCTCACGCGGGCCGCGCCTGCGCCTCCTTCGCGATCTCCTCGAACCGTGCCCCCATGGCCTCGGCCAGGGCGTGCGCGCCGGACAGCGGGCGGACCATGACCATGAGCTGGTCGATCAGCCCTTCCTCGTTCACGTGCAGGAAGTCGCAGCCGGTCAGCTCGCGGTCGCCCACCCGGGCCGTGAAGACCAGCGCGTGGTCGGGGGCGGCCGGATCGCCGATCTCCCGGACGTACCGGAAGTCCTCGAAGACCCGGGAGACCGCGCGCAGGATCGCCGCCGTGATTGCCTTGCCCGGATACGGCTTGAAGACGACCGGGCTGGTGAAGACGACGTCCTCCGCCAGCAGCGCCTCGACGGCGTCGATGTCCCCGGCCTCGACCGCGGCACGGAACGCGTGCACAGGCCGCCCCCTTAGTCAACTAATTGAATAGGTGCGGATGAGATTAATCAACGGCTGCTAGTCTGTCCACATGTCGCTTAAGTACGCCGTGCTGGCCGCCCTGCTGGAGGGCGAGGCCTCGGGCTACGAGCTGTCGAAGTCCTTCGACGTCTCGCTCGCGAACTTCTGGCCCGCCACCCCGCAGCAGCTCTACCGGGAGCTGGAGCGCCTGGCCCGGGACGGGCTCGTGCGGGCCCGCACCGTGCAGCAGGAGCGGCGGCCGAACAAGCGGATGTTCACGCTCACCGAGGCGGGGCGGGCCGAACTGGAGGCGTTCGCCGTCGAGCCCCCGAAGCGGCCCACCGCGATCCGCGACGAACTCCTCGTCAAGATCCAGGCGATGGACGGCGGCGACCCCGATGCCACGCGGGCGCTGATCGAGGAGCGCATGGGCTGGGCGCGCGGCAAGCTCGACCGCTACCGGCGGGTCCGCGACCGTCTCCTCGACGGTCGTACCGAGGACGAGTACCTGCGCGACGCCGACCGCGTCGGTCCGTACCTCACCCTCATGGCCGGGATCGCGTTCGAGGAGGAGAACCTGCGCTGGTGCGAGCGGGTTCTCGCGGTCCTCGCGCAGCGGGTGGCCTCAGGGCCTGTCTGACGGTTCCCGTCTGCCGCGCGACGCCCTGCACGCTCCCCACTCCTCAGGTGCGTGGAAGGTGCCCCCACTCGCCGCACCGGCCCAGGCCCAAGTACGTCCGGTACGAGGGCTGGGCCGGCACGCCGAGAGCACGCACGTGACGCCGCGCGGCCGCCCTTCGGGCAACGACGCGTATGGTCGGACAAGCCCTGGGGCGTGTTTCGAAAGTCCCGTCCGGTCCGCGACGCCTGGCACGGCACCTCGCCGCGTTGTCGGGATCGTCCACGTACGCCCGGTACGAGGACGACCCTCCGCCTTGCGATGCACCGCACCAGACGCCGCGGACCCCGCCCTCCGGGCGGACGACGCCACTTTCGAAACACGCCCTAGGGTGAGGGGATGTTCGGTCCCGAAGGTCCCTCCCTGCGTGAACTCGCGGTGCAGGCGCTGTCGTCTGTCGAGCGCGGCTACGACCTGCTCGCCCCGAAGTTCGACCACACGCCCTTCCGGCGTCCGACGACGTCCTGGAGTCCGTGGCCGAGGCGCTCACCCCGCTCGGCCCGTTCCAGGACGGGCTCGACCTGTGCTGCGGCACGGGCGCGGGCGCCGAGGTGCTCACCGGGTTGTGCCGCCGCAGTGTCACCGGCGTCGACTTCAGTGCCGGCATGCTCGACGTGGCCCGGCACCGGGTACGGCCCGCGGGCGGGCCCGGGGTGGCCTGGGTGCGCGGTGACGCCCGGGCCCTGCCGTTCACGGCCGCGTTCGATCTCGTCGTCTCCTTCGGGGCGTTCGGGCACTTCCTGCCGCGGGAACTGCCGGGGCTGTTCGCCCGGGTCCACTCCGTCCTGCGGCCGGCCGGCCGCTTCGCCTTCCCCGTGCTCGCCCCGCCGAAGCCGACGCGGACCGGCTTCTGGATGCTGCTCGGCTTCGACGCGGTGATGCGGGTGCGCAACGCGCTGTGGCGACCGCCGTTCGTGATGTACTACCGGGCCTTCCGTCTCGGCCGTGTACTGGAGGAGTTGGAGCGCGCCGGGTTCGCCGTCGACCTGTACGACCTGCCCGCGTTCGGGCGGCGCGGGGACGGCAGCCCGCGGGCCCGGCTGGTGGTGGCGCGGCGGGCTCAGCCGGCGGCGGGCAGCGTGAACTCGTAGACCAGGGCCTCCTGTTCGGAGTTCACCACCAGATCGGTGATCTCCAGCGGCCGGGCGTACTGGTCGTGCACCCGCCGGGTCACCCGTACCGAACGGGCGCCGTCGGCCTGGGTGATGGCATCGTGGTGGTGCAGTGACAGGCCGGCCTTGCGCATCCAGTCGTAGGCCCGCCGCAGCTGCGCGGGCGTGATGCCGTCGGCCCGGTCCCGGTAGCGGGCCAGCTCCGCCACCTCGGCCAGTGCCACCGCCGAGAACGACGTCACCGCCGTGCGCAGCGACCGGCCGTCCGGCGTGGCCGACCGGTAGCGGTGCACGAGCGTCGGCCGGCGCGGGGCAAGTCCCAGCGCTCGTGCGTGCTCCTCCGGCGGCGCCTCCCAGGTCACCGTGGCCCGGTCGACCGAGGCCGGGTCCGCCGAGCGGGCGCCCAGCGGGAAGGCCGGCGTGCCCGGTGCCCCGACCGGCCGGGCGGGCAGCGTGGCATGGCTGCCCCGCCGGTCGGTGGCGACCAGGCCGTCGCGCCGCAGCACCTCCAGGGCCTGCCTGATCGTCTCCCGGCTGACCTGGAAGTGCGCGGCCAAGTGCCGTTCGCCCGGCAGCCGTTCGCCCGGCGGGACGGTGCCGGCGCGCAGCTCGTCGAGCAGCAGCGCCGCGATCCGCCCGTACAGGGGCCGGCCGTCGCTCTGCGTGGGATCGTGCGGGGTGGTGCGGGCCATGCCGCGCCCTCCTGTGGTGACAAGACGTAGTCGTGCGGGCTCGTTGCGCGACCACACTTAGCATTGGTCTAAACCACAAGGGAAGAGCGGTCTGCCGGTTCGGCCGAAACCCGCCCGCGCGACCGCTGGGTCACAAGGCGCTGTACAGCGCCTCGATCAGCGCCGCCTTCCGCGGGTCGTCGGCGATGTGCGGCCCCATCCGGTTCATGACGTACCCCATCGACACGCCCGCCTCCGGATCGGCGAGCCCGCACGAACCGCCGAACCCGTCATGACCGAAAGCCCGCGGGTTCGGGCCGTACGACCTCTGGGGGCCGCTCAGCCACAGACCGAGCCCGACCTCCGTCTCGCCCTCGAAGCCCGCGCCCAGCACGAGATCGCGGCAACTCCCCTGCCCCTCGCGCACCCGCTCGGCCGCCTCCGGCGACAGGACGCGCCGACCGCCGTGCGAGCCGCGCCCGGCGAAGACACCGTACAGCGCCGCGACCGCGCGCGCCGTGCCGTGCCCGTTGGCCGCGGGGATCTCCGCGGCCCGCCACTCGGGCGAGTTCGCCTCGGCCGCGCCGACCAGCGGATTGGCCAGCGCTGCCAGCGCCGCGGGCGCCAACCGGCCGAAGACCGCTGCCTGTTCGCCGCTCGACGCGGCCGGCGGACGCACCAGCTCGGCCACCCGGCCCGCCTCCCTCGCCGGCAGCCCGACCGTGAAATCGATCCCGAGCGGGCCGGTCACCTCCCGCTCCAGGAAGGCCCCCGGCCGCGAACCGGAGATCCGCCGCACGACCTCGCCGACCAGGAAGCCGTACGTCAGCGCGTGATATCCGGACCGGGTGCCCGGCTCCCACCACGGCTCGGTCGCCGCCAGCCGGGCGGTGGTCAGCTCCCAGTCGTACAGATCGTCCAGGGAGTGCGGCTCCCGCAGTCCGGACAGCCCGGCGCGGTGCGACAGCAGATGCCGGACGAGCACCTTCTCCTTGCCGGCGGCGGCGAACTCGGGCCAGTACGCGGCCACGGGCGCGTCGAAGTCGAGCAGCCCCCGGTCGGCGAGCAGATGCGCGCACAGCGCCACCGGGCCCTTGGTGGTCGACCACACGTTGACCAGCGTGTCCCGCTCCCACGGACGGGTTCCGGCCGCGTCCGCCCAGCCGCCCCACAGATCCACCACCGTGACCCCGTCGACGGTCACCGCCACGGCGGAGCCCAGCTCGTCCCGCTCCCGGAAGTTCTCCTCGAACGCCTCCCGCACCGCCGTGAAACGCGCGTCGCAGTGGCCGTGGACCTGGGTCTCGTGCGCGGACATGGGACCTCCGTCGTCGCCGGGAACCCGGGCCGCGACGCCGCGACCCGGGTTCCCCGAACGTACCGACTGGTCGGACTGGAGGGAAGTCCCCACACGTCCGACCGCGACTCAGGCGTACGACCGCAGCCAGCGCATCTTCTCCGCCTCGTGGAAGGGGCCGCCGCCCTCGTGGTCGTTGAAGTCGTAGACCTCGATCGCCTTGTCCTCGTGCGCCCAGGCGTTGAAAGCCGCGAACACGGTCGACGGCGGGCAGGTCTGGTCCTCCAGCGCCGCCGAGAACAGCGCGGGCGCCCGGCCACGGGCCGCGAAGTGCACCCCGTCGAAATAGGACAGCGTGCGCAGCGCCTCCGCCGTGCGGCCGCGGTGCGTCTTCAGGAACAGGCCGATCTCGCGGTACGGGTGCCGGTCCGTCAGCGTGGTCGCGCGCGGGAAGTCGCACAGGAACGGCACGTCCGGTGCCACCGCGACCAGGTCGGGGACCAGACCGCCGACGGCAAGGGTGATGCCGCCGCCCTGGCTGGCGCCGATCACCGCGGTCCGTGCCGTGTCGGTCAGCGGATGCGAGCGGGCCGCCTCGACGGCGCGCACGGCGTCCGTGAACACCCGCCGGTAGTAGTAGTTCTCCGGCGCGTCGATGCCCCGCGTCATGAACCCGGGGTACGCCGGCGCAGCGCCCACCGGGTCCGCGGTGCCTCCCCCGGCACCCCAGGCGCTGCCCTGGCCACGGGTGTCCATCACGAAATGCGCCCGGCCCGTGGACGCCCACAGCAGGTCCTCGTGCGGCAGCCCGCGCCCGCCGCCGTAGCCGATGAACTCCACGACCAGCGGCAGCGGCTCGGTCGCGCCGGCCGGCAGCCGCAGCCAGCCCCGGACCTGGTGGCCGCCGAACCCGGCGAACGTCACGTCGTACACCTGGACCGTCGACAGCCCGGTGTCCACCGGTTCGAAGCGGGCTTCCAGATCGTGCTCACGGGCCTCCTCGAGGGTCTTGTCCCAGAAGGCGTCGAAGTCCTCGGGTTCCGTGGACTCACTGCGGTGCTCGCGAAGTTCGTCGAGGGGAAGGTCGAACAGGGCCATCAACAACCGCCTGGCGTAGGGAGAAAAGCGTCAGCCCACCGTACGTGGGGTGCGGGAGGACTGACCAGTAAGCGTTTGCCCCCCTGGGCGGTCCGGGCCGCCGGGCCGGTCATGCCCGTGGCTGGGTCCACTTCGGTCCCGTCCGGGCCCACTCCCGTTCCCACTCCGCGAGCCGGTGCCGCAGAGCGATCCGGCGCTCGACGGCGTGTCCCAGGAGCACGACGGCCGCCGCACCGCCCGCCGCGAACAGGCCGACGGTCACCGTGTGCTGCCAGACCGCGGCGGCGTTCGGCGGCGGCGCGACACTGCGGCCCCGGGCGTCGAACCACACGGAGACGGTCTCCCCGGTCGTGGTCCCCGCCGGCACCCGGGTCCATGCCGTGCGGGCACCCTTGCCGGGCTCGGTCCAGCGGACCCGGGCCCGGTACGGGTAGGCGCGGTCGGTCTGCCTGCCGGACAGCCGCTGCGGCGGGTCCCCGATCACCCGCGCGCGCACCTGGTGGCGCTCGGCCCGCTGGGCGGCCGCGAGGCCCTGGGCCGCGTCATGGGCCCGCAGGCCCGCGGCCACTCCGACCAGGGGCGTGACGACGAACAACAGGACGGCGGTGATCAGCACCGTCCACGCCTCGACGACGTCGGAGCGGCGCCGCAGCGGATTGCGCCGCCAGCGCCAGCCACGCACTCCGGTACGCATGTCCACCTCCTCGCACCGCCGGAGCCGGAGAGCGGGCGGGCCGGGCCTTCGGGGTCCGCCACCCCCACCGCTCGAGCACACGAGCGTCCACACCCGTCTCGTACCCCGTACGGAGCACCTCGCTCGTGCCGCGAACCGCGAGTTCCAGCCCACCTGGAGCACGGAACGCGCCACGCGCCCACGGTCGCGCGACCGGCGCCGGTCGCGCGACCCGAGGGTGCTGACGAGCGGCTCAGCCGAAGCGCTCGATACGGATCCGGTCGACCGGCTGGCCCGCAGCGACCAGCAGCCGGGAGGCGTGCTCGGCGAACCCGTTGGATCCGCACACATAGGCCTCCCAACCACTGGCAGGCGGCTCGGCCAGGAGCGACGCCACATGTGCGGCAGTCATACGTCCCACCGGCACCCCCTGAGGGGCACTGCGGGTGAAGACGGGCGTCGTCTCCGCTCCCAGCTCCGCGGCGTAGATCAGCTCCTCGGGGCTGCGCGCGGACACCAGCATGCGCAGCGGCACGCCGAGGCCGAGCCTGCGGTGGTGCCGCACCATCGACATCAGCGGAACGATCCCCGAGCCGGCGCCGAGCAGCAGCGCGGGCCGGTCGCCCGGCCAGGCGAAGAAGCCGCTGAGCGGCCCGCGCACCTCGACGCTGTCACCCGGACGGGCGACCGTGTGGAACCAGCCCGACACCTCGCCGTCCGGCACCTGGTCCAGGGTCAGTTCGATGTGCCCGGAGTCGTCCGGTGCCGACGCGACGGAGTAGTGCCGTTGCGCCACATAGCCGTCCGGCGCGGTCAGCCGCAGCATCAGATGCTGGCCGGGCAGATGTCCCGCCCAGCGCGGCACCGCCAGCCGGAACGTCGCCGCGCGCGGCGTCTCACGCCGGATCTCCGTCACCGTGGCGGTCTGCCACACCGCCGCCGCCTGCTCGCTCACCGCGATCCGCTCGGGTACGGCGAAACGGGGGGTGAGGAGGCGGGGGCCGTTGGCGGCGGCCGTGTCCGGGGCCGGGCCGGGGGTGTTCGTGTGCGTCGTCGCCGGGTCAGTCACCGGAGTACCGCTGCTCCTCCCAGGGGTTGCCGCGCTCGTGATAGCCGTTGCGTTCCCAGAAGCCCGGCTCGTCGTGGTCGAGGAGGGTGAGGCCCGCGATCCACTTGGCGCTCTTCCAGAAGTAGAGGTGGGGCACCAGCAGCCGCGCCGGGCCGCCGTGCTCGGCCGGGAGGGGTTCGCCGCCGTACTCCCAGGCGATCCAGGCCCGCCCGCCGGTGAGGTCGGCGAGCGGCAGGTCGGCGGTGTATCCGGTGTGGGAGCGGGCGAGTACATGGGTGGCGGACGCCAGGGGCCGCGCCACCTCGAAGAACGCGTCCAGACAGACACCGCCGAAGCGCACGCCGAACTTCGACCAGCCGGTCACACAGTGGATGTCACCGTCGTACGCCGACGTCGGCAGCGCGTGCGCCGCGTCCCAGTCCCAGGTGTGTGCGCGCTCCACCAGGCCGTCGATGCGGAAGGACCAGTCGGCCGGTGCCAGAGCGGGGGTGACCTCGGCGGACAGGACGGGCCAGTCCTCGCCCGCGTCGTACTGCCCGGGCGGCAGCCCCGGGTTGTGCACGCGCGGGCGGCCCGTGAAGCCTCGCGTAACGTTCATTCTTCAACCGTACGCTGTCGTTCGGGGTGCTCCGTACCTGGTCACCGCCCGGATGACGGCAGCCGTACGAACTCTTTCGGGCCGTGGGAAGAGCCCCGCGGCGCTTCTCCTTTGCGCTCGGTGCCGCCACCGGTACACCGGTGGCGGCACCGAGAGAAGAGAGGGAAGAGCATGCCCAAGGCGTATGTCTACACGCGGCACGGAGGACCGGAGACCGAGGCACTGGTCGACCTGGACCGCCCGCGCCCGGGTCCCGGCGAGATCCTGGTCGCGGTCCGCGCGGCAGGCGTCAATCCGGTCGACTGGAAGCTGCGGGAGGGCTTCCGCCGCCCCGGCGACGGCGAGCCGGTCTTTCCGCGGGTCTTCGGCAGCGAGGCCGCGGGCGTCGTGCAGGAGGCCGGTCCCGGGGTCACCGGGTTCGCGCCCGGCGACGAGGTGTTCGGCGACACCGCCCACGGCGGCTACGCGCAGTACGCCCTGCTGTCCGCCGCCGTGACCGCGCACAAGCCCGCCGGGGTGTCCTTCCGTGACGCCGCCACCCTGCCGGTCGCCGCCGCCACCGCCTACGACGGCGTCCGCCAGCTCGACCTGTCCGGCGGCGCGACCCTGCTGGTGACGGGCGCGGGCGGCGGCGTCGGCAGCGCGGCCGTGCAGATCGCCCGCGCCTTCGGGCTGCACGTCGTGGGTGTGGCGAGCGAGGGCAAGCGGGCCTTCGTGGAGCTGCTCGGCGCCGTGCACGTGGCCTCGGGGCCGGATCTCGCCGACCGGGTGCGGGCCGCCGCACCGGACGGGATCGACGGGGTGTACGACCTGGTGGGCGGCGCGGTACTCGACGAGACCGCCGAGCTCCTGAAGGACCGGAGCAAGCTGGTGGCCGCGGGATCACCGCAGCAGACCGTCGCCGCGCTGGGCGGCTCCCCGGTCCGGCGGGCCCGTACCGTCGCGGTCCTGGAGGCGGTGGCCGATCTCGCCGTGCGCGGCGCCCTGAAGCCGCACGTCACCCGCGTCTTCCCGCTGGAGCAGGCCGGCCAGGCGCTGCGCACGGTCGAGGAGGGGCACGCCGCCGGCAAGATCGTGATCGAGATGGCCGAGTGAGCCTCATACCCGGTCCGGGCGCCCGTCCTCGGCAGCCCCGGTCGCGCACGGCACACGGGAGCGTGGCGGACCAGCGTTAACGACCCCGGTGAGCCGTTCGATCACCGGCGGTACGTCCCAGTCGTCCCTGCGCAGGGCGGCCAGGGTCGTCGCCGGGACCACCACGACGTCGGGCGCGCCCGTCTCCACGGCCCGCACCAGCAACGCCCAGGCCGCGTCCCAGCGGGCCCGCTCCGGGCGCCCCCGGACCGCGGCCACCACCCCGTCCAGCACGGCCTGCCACAGATCCCCGCGCTCGGGCAGTTCGGCACCCGCCGGGTCGGCGAGCAGCGTCTCGGGGTCGGGCAGGTCCATCCGGTCCAGACTCGCCAGCAGTTCGAGCCCGGGACCGTCCCCGACGGTGCCCCGCACCAGCAGCGACAGCACGCTCCGCGAGGACCCGGCGGCGGTCGCGAAGGCGATCAGCCGCAGGGTGGCCTCCCAGCTGCGGGGCGACGGCCACGCGCCGCCCCGGCGGCTCTCCCCGTTCGGCAGCCGGTGGACGAGCCCGGGCCGGGCGACGAGGAACCCGCACACCGCGCGCCGGGCGTAGGCGACGGCCTCGGACAGTCGCTCCGGGTCGAGCCGGGGCAGGGTCGCCCGCGGCACTTCCCGCCGAGCCCCCGTACGACGACGTCGTGGTCGTGGACCCACCGCAGGTGCACGAACCGGTTGGCCAGCGGCGGGCTCAGCTCCCAGCCGTCGGCCGCCGAGGAGCGGGGGTTGGCGGCGGTCACGATCCGCACCCCGGGCGGCAGCCGCAGCGCGCCGATCCGCCGCTCCAGCACGAGCCGGAGCAGCGCCGCCTGCACTGCCGGGGGAGCGGTGGACAGCTCGTCCGTCACCGCGCCACGCGTTTTCCCCGCGCGAAACCCCGGGTGCGCCCTGGGGTATGGTGGCCGTCCGGTCGCGCAGGTGCGCGGCCCGGAGTGCCGAGGAGGTGGGACCCATCACCGCTGTGCCATCGGGGATGCTCCCCCTTCGTGACGGCGCGGTGCACCAGCACCGGTGACCGCGGGAGCGCCCTCAAGTCCCGCGCTCCGAAAGGCTTTCGGCCTCCATGCCTGTTTCTGGTCCCCCCTCCTTCCCTGCCGCTGTCGTCGCCGCGTTGCGCGCAGCGGGGTGCGTCTTCGCCGAGGAGGAGGCGGAGTTGATCCTCGCCACCGCGCGCACCGAGGACGAGGTGTCCTCGATGGTGGACCGGCGTGCCGCCGGGTTCCCGCTCGAACAGGTCCTCGGCTGGGCCCGGTTCCACGGCCTGCGGGTCGTGCTGGAACCGGGGGTGTTCGTCCCCCGCCGCCGTACCGAGTTCCTGGTCGACCAGGCGTTGGCCCAGGCGCCGCACGCGCGGGTGGTCGTGGACCTGTGCTGCGGATCCGGGGCGCTCGGCGCGGCCCTCGCCGCCGCTCTGGGCGAGGCCGAGGTGCACGCCGCCGACATCGACCCGGCCGCCGTACGGTGTGCGCGCCGCAACCTCGCCGCCTTCACCGGCCGGGCCCATCAGGGCGACCTCTACGACGCCCTGCCCGCCGCACTGCGCGGTCGCGTCGGCATCCTCACCGCGAACGTGCCGTACGTCCCGACCGCCGAACTGCCCCTGCTGCCGGCCGAGGCCCGCGACCACGAACCGCGCGCCGCCCTGGACGGCGGCGCGGACGGCCTGGACGTCCTGCGCCGAGTGGCCGCGGGGGCGCCGGAGTGGCTCACGCCGGGCGGCTGCCTGCTGTCCGAGACCGGCGAACACCAGGCACGGGCCGCCCTGCAGGCCTTCAGGGCCGCCGGCCTGACGACCCGCCTGGCGGTGTCGGAGGAACTCTCCGCGCACGTGGTGATCGGCGTACGGCCCCAGGGGCCGCCGGTCGGCGGCCCCTGCCCCGCGGTGGAGAACACGCCCCGCTGAGCCGGACGAAGCCGGCTACGGCAGTTCCTGCGCGCGGGCGATCAGCAGGGCGACGTCGTCGTGGTTGTCGGGGTGGTGCAGGGTGCGCAGGAGGAAGTCGCAGGTCTCCTCCAGGGGCCGGGCCGGGTCGTCGAGCAGGGACAGCATGAACTCCAGGCGTTCGTCGAGGGAGTGGCAGCGGGTCTCCACCAGCCCGTCGGTGTAGAACACCAGCTCGTCGTCGGGGGCGAGGTCCACGGTGACGGTGGAGAACGGGATCCCGCCCACCCCCAGCGGCACCCCGGTGGGCAGATCGAGCAGTTCCGGCGGCCGGCCCGCACGGACCCGGGCCGGCGGCAGATGGCCCGCGTTGGCGATCCGGCACTGCCGCAGATGCGGGTCGTGGACGGCGTACACGCACGTCGCGATCGAGTGGTCCAGGGCCGAGGTCGTCTTGTCCAGGTGTTCCAGCAGCAGCGCCGGGTCGAGGTCCAGCGCGGCCAGCGTGGTGGTCGCCGTACGCAGCTGGCCCATGGTCGCGGCCGCGCTGAGCCCGCTGCCCATCACGTCGCCCACCACGAGCGCGGTCTTGCCGCCCTCCAGCGGGATGACGTCGAACCAGTCGCCGCCGACCTCGGTGGTGGCCCCGGCGGGCTGGTAGCGGGAGGCCACCTCCAGGCCGGTGGTCACCGGCGGACGGCTCGGCAGCAGACTGCGCTGCAGGGTGAGGGCGGTGTTGCGGGCGTTCTGGTACCAGCGCGCGTTGTCGATCTGCACGGCCGCGCGGGCTGCCAGTTCCCGGGCGAGCAGCACGTCGTCCTCGTCGAACGGCGCCGGATTGCGGGTGCGTTTGAGGTCCAGGGCGCCCAGCACCTCGCCGCGCGCGATCAGCGGCACCGCGAGGTAGGAGTGGAGCCCGGCGCGGCCCAGCAGTTCGGCCGCCTCGGGGGAGCGGGCGATGCGCGGCAGGTCCGCGTCCTTCACCTGCGGCACCAGCACCACCTCGCCCGAGCGTACGCACTCGGTGATCAGGCGGTCGGGGGCGTACCGGGCGACCCGGCCGGGCTGGTCCGCCGCCCGTACGGCGTCCGAGCCGTCCTGCGGGCGCACCGCGAGCGCCCGGATCACCGCCGCCTCCGACGGACCGAGCGTGCTGCGCCGGTCCCCCACCACCGAGTCCAACAGGTCCACCGCGGCCACGTCGGCGAGTTCGGGCACGGCCACCTCGGCCAGCTCGCAGGCGGTGCGGTCCAGCTCGAGCGTCGTACCGATGCGGGCGGAGGCGTCGGCGACGACGGCGAGCCGGCGCCGGGCGGTCTCGGCCTCCACCGAGGCCCGGTGCTGCTCGGTGACGTCGACCACCGTGACGGCGACGCCGAGCACGTTGCCCATGGCGTCCTCGAGCCGGTACAGCGAGTGGGCCCAGGTGCGGTCCTCGTCCGGGTTGGCCGGGGTACGGCCGACCGTCGTGTCGTCGATCACGGGTACGCCGGTCTCCAGCACCCGGCGGGCGGCGGCCTCGATGCCGCCGGATTCCAGCATCGGCAGCACCTCGCGCAGCGTCCGTCCGATGTGCTCGGCGGCCGGCAGGCCGTTGATCTTCTCCAGGGCCGGGTTGACCGAGACGAACCGCAGCCGGGTGTCCAGCACGGCGTAGCCGATCGGCGATTGCTTCACCATCCGCTCGGACAGTGCGACGTCCTGCTCCAGCCGCCGTACGGTCGACTGGTCGGCGGCGAGTCCGAGGGCGTACACCGCGCCGTGGTCGTCCAGCAGCCGCATGTTGCGGAACTCCACCACACGGGTGCTGCCGTCCTTGTGCCGGATGGGAAAGCCGCCGGCCCAGCTCTGCCCGGTGCGCATCACATCGGCGAAGAGTTTGCCGACCAGCTCGAAGTGCCGTTCGTGGACCATGAGCCGGGCCGCGTACTCGCCGAGCGCTTCGGCGGCGGTGTAGCCGAACAGCTCCTCGGCCTGCGGGCTCCACAGCACGATGCGCCCGGTGGAGTCCAGCACCACCGACGCCACGCGCAGCACGTCGAGCAGGCCGCCAGGCCGCACCGGTCCGCGCACGGGTTCGCCGCCCTCCGCCGCCGGAGCCTCGGCTGCACTCATGCCATGCACCGCCTTCGCCCGTCTGCACGGCACGACGTCCCCCGTGCCGACTCCCCTTGATCCACTGCGCTCACACCCGACTCTCCGGCGCCTTCGCCGGTTACCTCCACCATCTCTCACCACAGCGGTGCACGTCCGCCGAAGCCGGCACGCCGGGGGCGCCCTCCTGTCCCGGACATCCTGCACGCCTCGCGCGCGGACCGGGAGGGTTCGCGTTCATGTTGCTGCATTGGCCTGTACATGACCACCGCGCCACGCCAGACTGTCCGCCGACCGAGTGTTCCCACCCCCCACCCCGTCCGAGGAGTCGGCCATGCCCGCGTCCGCCCGGCCACGTCGTCACGCAGTACTCGCCGGACTCGTCACCCTCGCCACCGCCGCCGTCATGTCCCTGTCCGTGCCCGGGCCCGCCGCCGCGGCCGACACCTGGACGGAGATCGGCTCCGACCACGCCCGCGCGCTGGACGAGAGCCAGGGACTGACCTCCGTCGAGGTCCCGGCGGACAGCCCCAACCGGTACACCGGTATCGGCACCATTCCCATCAGCGTCTCCGGTCGCGGCTGGAATCACGTCGGGGACCCCGACGCCTCGTACAACGGCTACTACATCGAGCCCTACCAGCGGGACTCCGGCAACTCGAAGATGTACCGCGTGCAGGCGCCCGACGGCACCTGGTCGGAGTACGTTCACACGCTCGGCCCCGGCGAGGCCCTGAACAACTCCTGGGACGCGATCTCGCCCGACGGGCAGTGGATGCTGTCGGGCGAATGGGGCACGATGAACCGCCTGCTGGTCTTCCCGACCCCCGGCGTCAACCCGTCGACCTCGCCCTCCGCGAACCTCCCGCAGGTCTCCACGGTCGACCTCGACCACCCCGTCCGCGACGTCCAGGGCTGTGACTTCTCCGGTCCCACGACCCTGCTGTGCTCCTCGGACGACCCGGACGGGAGCCTTTTCGGCATCACCAAGCCGCTGCTCCAGATCGATCTGTCGGCCCAGCCGAGCGGTTCCTCGGACGTCACCGGCCATGTCACCGCCTTGCGTCAGCTGCCGCTGCGCAGTTCCTGCTCGGGAACCTTCGAGGTGGAGGGCATCGACTACGACCGCCGCACCGGGACCCTGCGCGTGATCGTGATGTCGCCCGGCTTCTGCGTCCTGACCGACAGCAAGACGTACCGGTTCGCCCGCGGCTGAGCCCGCCGGGGGTGTGCCGGCCGGCAGGTGGTGCTTTCCTGAGGATGGAAGCGGTTCGGCGGGGTACCCCGTTCCACCGCGGCGCGCCACGAAAGGAGCGATCAATGGCACACACGGAGCGGTCGCACCCGGAAACCGTCTCGGTGGAGATCAGCGGTTCCAAGGAGGACGCCCGCATCGTCTTCGACGCGCTGAGCCACTGCTTCGCGTCCGACCGGGGCGCGGACGAGATCCCTCAGCAGCTCCACGAGGTTCGGCCGATGGTGTGGCTCGGCACCTACGACGTGACGGACACCCGGGCGCCGTGCCCGCCGGTCCACCTCGACGCGGCTGTCCAGGCGGACGTCCAGGGCGGCTACTGGGCCGTGGACCGGTTCCGGCACACCCTGGACTCGATTTTCAGCGTCGAGGAGACCTGCACGGCCTCCGGCGACCAGGAACGGGATCTCCACCTGCGGCTGCGCAGCCGCTGACCCCGTTTCGGGATCACGTGTGCCGTCCCGGGACGTCGGTGACACGCGGGCTGGGTGCTTGAACAGCTGAGGGCCTTCTGGGTTCGGTGTGGATTGCGAAGTCTGCACCGACGTCCGGAAGGCCCTCGTGTCCCACCGGGAACGCCCCGCTGACTCCGACCGGCAGGCTGCGTCCTGCCCGGTGTGCCGTGGACGACGGCCGGCCCCTGCGGAGGGGCGCGGAACGCTTCCAGGTCGGCCACACCACCGCAGCCCGCTGGGCGAGCCGCTACCGCCAGCTGGGCGAGGCCGGATGGTCGCCGTGCCGTGCGGCGCCGGTGACGCCGTCGTGGCCGGTCGGCACCGGGAAGCGGTGATCGGGCGGGGCGCCCGGCGTCTGCACAAGGGCGTCGTGGACCGCCCGGCCGAGCACGTCGAGCCGGGGCGGGGCCGGTGCCGGGCGTGTCGATCCGGACCAGGGGCAGGGGAGGCGTGCATTCCGGGCGGTCCGTGTCGCGTTCCACGATGTACATACCAGTAAGTACAGAGTGGTAGGTGTCACCCTCCGCAATTCTGCAACTAGTTGCACAAAGGCTCGGGCGTCCTCTACAACAAGAGGCGACGACACCGCGCACGGAGGGCCCGATGAGCCGTTACCCGCATCTGATGACCCCGCTCGACCTGGGCTTCACCACGCTGCCCAACCGCGTGCTGATGGGCTCCATGCACGTCGGCCTGGAGGAGACCGAGGGCGGCTTCGAGCGGATGGCGGCGTTCTACGCGGCCCGCGCCCGCGGCGGCGTGGGCCTCATTGTCACCGGCGGCATCGCGCCCAACGACGAGGGGCGGCCGTACGAGGGCGGCGCCAGGCTCACCACCGAGGCGGAGGCCGAGCAGCACCGGGTCGTCACCGAGGCCGTGCACCGCGAAGGCGGCCGGATCGCGATGCAGGTCCTGCACTTCGGGCGGTACGCCTACCACCAGGACCTGGTCGCGCCCAGCCCGCTGCAGGCGCCGATCAGCCCCTTCGTGCCGCGCGAGCTGACCGACGCGGACGTCGAGCGGACCATCGACGACTACGCCCGCGCCGCCCGGCTCGCCCGGATCGCCGGCTACGACGGCGTGGAGATCATGGGCTCCGAGGGCTACCTCGTCAACGAGTTCATCGCCCGCCGGACCAACCGGCGCACGGACCGCTGGGGCGGTTCCTACGAGAACCGGACGCGGTTCCCCGTCGAGATCGTCAAGCGGGTCCGCGAGGCCGTCGGCGAGGACTTCATCGTCATCTACCGGCTCTCCATGCTGGACCTGGTCCCGGACGGCTCCTCCCTGGACGAGGTGATCACCCTCGCCAAGGCGGTCGAGGCCGCCGGAGCGACGATCATCAACACCGGCATCGGCTGGCACGAGGCCCGCATCCCGACCATCGCCACCTCCGTGCCGCGCGGCGCCTACACCTGGGTCACCAAGAAGCTCATGGGCGAGGTGTCCGTGCCGCTGGTGACCACCAACCGCATCAACACCCCCGACCTGGCAGAGGAGTTGCTGGCCGACGGCTGTGCGGACATGGTCTCCGTGGCCCGTCCGATGCTCGCCGACCCCGACTTCGTCGCCAAGGCCGCCGCCGGTACCCCCGAGGCCATCAACACCTGCATCGGCTGCAACCAGGCCTGCCTCGACCACACCTTCAGCGGGCAGATCACCTCCTGCCTGGTCAACCCTCGTGCCTGCCACGAGACCGAGCTGGTGCTCGCCCCGACCCGGCTGAAGAAGCGCGTCGCCGTCGTCGGCGCCGGCCCGGCCGGCCTCGCCTGCGCGGTCGGCGCCGCCGAACGCGGCCACGACGTCACCCTCTTCGACGCCGCCGGCGAGATCGGCGGCCAGCTCAACGTGGCCCGCAGGGTGCCGGGCAAGCAGGAGTTCGACGAGACCCTGCGCTACTTCCGCCACCAGCTCGACGCGCACGGCGTCGACGTACGCCTCGGCAGCTGGGTCACCGCCGAGACCGTGGAGGACTACGACGAGGTGGTCGTCGCCACCGGCGTCACCCCGCGCGTCCCGGACATCCCCGGCGTCGACCACCCACGTGTCCTCGGCTACCTGGACGTCCTTCGCGACGGCGCCCCCGTCGGCGAGCGGGTCGCCGTCCTCGGCGCCGGAGGCATCGGCTTCGACGTCGCGGAGTTCCTCACCGACGGCGGCGACAAGGCGAGCGAGGACCCCGCGACGTACTTCCGTGCCTGGGGCGTCGACATGGACTACCGGGCGCCGGGCGGCCTCGCCGCGCCGCAGCGTCCCGCCCCGCCCCGCCAGGTCCACCTGCTCCAGCGCAAGACCACCAAGGTCGGCGCCGGCCTCGGCAGGACCACCGGCTGGATCCACCGCACCGAGCTCAAGCACCGCGGCGTCACCATGGTCCCCGGCGTACGCTACGACCGGATCGACGACGCGGGCCTGCACATCACCGTGGGCGAGGAGAGCACGGTCCTGGAGGTCGACACCGTGGTGCTGTGCACCGGCCAGGAGCCGCGCCGAGAGCTGTACGAGGAGCTGGCCGCCGCCGGGCGCAGCGTCCATCTGATCGGCGGCGCCGACGTCGCGGCCGAACTGGACGCCAAGCGGGCCATCAAGCAGGGCACGGAGCTGGCGGCGGCGCTGTAGGACGCCTCCAGGCGATCTCTAGGATGAGGCCATGTCACTCCCGCACGCGATCCTCACCGCACTGCTGGAAAAGCCGTCGTCGGGACTGGAACTGACCCGCCGGTTCGACAAGTCGATCGGCTACTTCTGGTCCGCGACGCACCAGCAGATCTATCGCGAGCTGGGCAGGCTGGAGGCCGACGGCCTCATCCGCGCCCTGCCGGCCGAGGCGCCGGCCCGCGGGCAGAAGAAGAGCTACGAGGTCCTGCCCGCGGGCCGTGCCGAACTCGCCCGCTGGACCGCCGCCGCGCAGGACCCCAAACCGATGCGGGACGCCCTGCTGCTCCGGCTGCGCGCCGCGGCGGTCGTCGGCACGGCCGGCCTGGAGGCGGACCTGTGCCGCCATCTGGAGCTGCACCGGCGGCAGTTGGCCGAGTACCAGGAGATCGAGAAGCGCGACTTCCCGCAGGACCGGGACGCCCCGCAGGACCGGCTGCGCCACCTCGTGCTGCGGGCCGGCATCGAGGTGGAGACCTTCTGGACCCAGTGGCTCACCCACGCGCTGGCGGAGTTGGCCGAACTGCCCGAGAGCGGCTGAGCCCGGTGCGGTGACTCACAGCCGGTACGGCTTGGCGCGCCGGCGCAGGTACCGGACCGTGGCGACGACCCCGGTGCCCACCAGGGCCGCGCCGACGCCCAGCGTCAGCCGGCCGTGGTCCCGCGCGGCTCCGGCCAGACCGCCCAGCATGCCCCGGGAGGGTGTCGGTGAGGGCTTCGGGGAGGCCGTCGGTCGCGAGCCGGACGAGACGGTCACCGGCTGGGCTCCCGCCGCGGCGCCGTTGGAGCAGACCACGACCACGGTGTACGTCCCCGGACCCACCCCCTTCCAGGTCGCGGACTGGCTGCCGGCCGTGCCCGTCAGGGCCGCCTGCCGGCCCTGGGCGAAGTTGGCCTGCTTGCCGGGGAGCAGGGCAGCTCGGCCCCAGCTGCCGTTGATCTCGGAGCATCCGCTGGTGACCACCGAGACGGTGGATCCGGTGGTGCGCACGGAGATGCCCGAGGCCGCGGCGGACGGCCCGGCGAGGGCGACCGGGAGCGCGGCGGCGGCCGCCAGGGCCTGACCGGAGCGGAGAAGGAGTCGCGAGGTGTGCATGGGCTGGCCTTTCGGGGGGCACGGTCGGCGGCACGTCCCATGCGCCGCCGGGGGCCGGGAGACGTCCGTGCTGTCTGGTCAGCAGCCAACGCGGGTCGGGGGGCGGGCGCACCCGGGGCGCGGCCGGGCGGGTGGCCGCGGCGCCTGTTCGTGTGCCGGGATTCTGCGCGTGGGCGGGTGCGGGTCGTCCTTGGCCGGTCGTGCCGTTCCCCGCGCCCGCTCGGGTGGCTGCCCCCAGGGTGTGGGAATGTGCGGCTCTCTCAGGTGCCCCTCGTCGTGCGTTCAGGGGAGCAGCCGCCCCATGTGCCGTCCGGGAGCCTTGCCCGCAGTCGTGCGCGGTGACGCACTTCGGCGGTGCGGCCGGCGTGGAGGCTGCGGCGCGAGCGGCCGCGCCGGGGTGCCCCCCGGACCAGTGAGACCGCCGTGCCGGCACGAGCGGCCACGGAACGCGTCGCGCGGGCCCGTGCCTCCCCCCGGGAAGCCGGCACGAGCCCGTCACGTAAAGGTCCGGACCAATATGGCGGGGCAGGTGCGACACGGGCAGGAGGGCGGCGGGGAGCCCCTCCTGGTTCCTGTGGGGGACACCCGCGGCGCCAGGCAGGTGACCGAGGACGGTCCAGGTGAGTGACCGCGGCGGGGCCCGCGTTGGTGGCCGGCCCCTGCGGTTACGTATGCTGAGACTCCCTACGGCTGAACTCCCGGCAGGAGCAGGGAAGTTCATGCCTGTGGCGCGGACATGCTGTCGTCGCCGATCCCGCGCCGACACGGGCGGCCCGGGGATCCGGACCCGCCTCGGCCCGGATCCCCCCGGCCCCTGTTGTCGCGGTCGCCGCCTTCTCTCGGCGATGTCCCTCACGGGGAGTCAGAAGCGTGCTCCATCCGGCCCCTCGGAGGTGCGGCCGGGGCGGCCGTGGGTGCGGACCCGCACCAAAGTGTGCTCGACGTGCGGGCTCCAGGGGCTCGACGTCCGCCCCGTCCCCGACGAGAGGGTCCCTCACCGTGCTTGTCCCGTTGCTGACGCCGGCCATGATCGGCGCCGCCCTGCTCACCCCGGCCACGCTGCCCGACCCGGCCGTCGCCGTCCCGCCGCGGGCACACCCCGCGGCCCACGGCGAGGGCGCCGTCGCCGCCGGCGACCTGCTGGCCCGGCTGGGCGAGTGCCGCCGGATCTCCCACGGCCGGTACCGCACCGACGCGGGCCGCCCCGCGACCGTGCCCGTCTGCGACACCAGGGACGCCGTCTACTGGCAGGCCGACCTGGACGTCGACTGCGACGGACGGCCCACCACCCGCTGCAACCGCCGCAGCGACCCGCAGTTCGCCCCCACGACCGCCTATCAGCAGTCCGACGGCCGCCAACTGAACGCCGCCGCCCTGCCCTACATCGTCGTCCCGGCCCCGAGCCGCATCTGGAACCCCGGCGAGCACGGCGTGCGGGGCGGTTCCGTCGCCGCCGTGATCTACCGGGACCGGGTGCAGTACGCCGTGGTGGGCGACACCGGTCCGCGCGACATCATCGGCGAGGCGTCCTACGCCACCGCCCGTGGTCTCGGCATCGGGGCAGACCCGCGCGTCGGCGGAACACCCTCCGGTGTCACCTACGTCGTCTTCAAGGACTCCCGGGTGGACCGCATCCAGGACCACGCGGCGGCGGTGGCCGCGGGAACGCGGCTGGCCAGGCTGTTCGTCGCGAACGGATGACAGTCCGGCCCCGCGGCCGCGTCACACCTTGCGGTATCCGTACGCCTCCTTCGCCGCGGCCTCCACCGCGTCCAGACCGGCGCCCGTGGCGGCGGTGACCACCGCCGCCACCGCGCCCTCCACGAACGGGGCGTCCACCAGCCTGGTCCCGTCCGGCAGTTCGTCGCCCTCGGCGATCAACGCCTTCACGGTGAGCACGGCACTGCCGAGATCGGTGAGCACCGCCACCCCGGCACCCCGGTCGACCGAGGCCGCCGCGGCGGAGATCAGCTCCGCGCTGGTGCCGAGCCCGCCGTCCTCGGTGCCGCCGGCCGGGGCCACCGGCACGGAGGGCGCCCCGCCCGCCAGGCCCCTCGCCAGTTCGGCGACCGAGGCGGCCACCTCCGCGCTGTGCGACACCAGCACGATCCCGACCACCTTCCCGTCGCTCACCGGCCCCCCTCCGCCGCCTGTTGCAGCGCGGCGACGAGCAGTGCCGAGGACGTCGCCCCCGGATCCTGGTGGCCGATGCTGCGTTCGCCGAGATAACTCGCCCGGCCCTTGCGGGCCTGCAGCGGAGTGGTGGCCACCGCACCCTCCTCGGCGGCGGCCCGCGCGGCCGCGAAGCCGTCGCCGAGCGCGTCCACGGCCGGTACCAGAGCGTCGATCATGGTCTTGTCGCCCGGGGCGGCGCCGCCGAGCGTCATCACCCCTTCCACGCCCGCGCGCAGCGCCTCGGCCAGCTGCTCCTCGCCGACCTCGGCGGCATCGCCCAGCGCCTTGCCGGTACGGCGCAGCAGAGTGCCGTACAGCGGCCCGGACGCGCCACCGACCGTGGAGATGAGCTGCCGCCCGGCCAGGACCAGGACGGCGCCCGGGGTGTCCGGCGCCTCCTTCTCCAGGGCGGTCCGTACGGCCGTGAAGCCGCGCTGCAGATTGCTGCCGTGGTCGGCGTCGCCGATGGCCGAGTCGAGGGCGGTGAGCCGATCCGCCTCGCGGTTCACGGACGCGGCGGCCGCCGCCATCCAGCGGCGGAAGAAGTCGGCGTCGAGCACTGGATCTCCTTGCGTGGTAGGGGTGTCGACCGGCGTGCTGGGGGTGATGGTCGCCTCGTCCGCCGCATCACATCCCCCACCGCAGCGCGGGAGTCCGCACCGGCGCGTCCCACAGGCGCAGCAGTTCCTCGTCGGCCTGGCAGAGCGTCACCGAGGCGCCCGCCATGTCCAGGGAGGTGACGTAGTTGCCGACGAGCGTGCGGGCCACCGCGATCCCGCGCTCGCGAAGCACCCGCTGCACCTCGGCGTTGAAGCCGTACAGTTCCAGCAGCGGGGTGGCGCCCATGCCGTTGACCAGCACCAGCACGGGGCTGCGCGGCGGCATGTCCTCCAGGATCGCGTTCACCGCGAAGTCGGCGATCTCCCCGGAGGTCATCATGGGGCGCCGCTCGCGGCCCGGCTCGCCGTGGATGCCGATGCCCAACTCCAGCTCACCCTCCGGCAGTTCGAAGGTCGGGGAACCCTTCGCGGGCGTCGTGCAGGCGCTGAGCGCGACACCGAAACTCCGGGAGTTCTCGTTCACCTGACGCCCGATGGACTCGACCCGCTCCAACGGCTGCCCCTCGGCCGCCGCGGCGCCCGCGATCTTCTCCACGAACAGCGTCGCACCGGTACCGCGCCGGCCGGCGGTGTAGAGGCTGTCGGTGACCGCCACGTCGTCGTTGACGAGCACCTTGGCGACCTGGATGCCCTCGTCCTCGGCCAGTTCGGCCGCCATGTCGAAGTTGAGCACGTCGCCGGTGTAGTTCTTCACGACGAACAGCACGCCGGTGCCGCTGTCCACGGCCGCCGCGGCACGCGCCATCTGGTCCGGTACCGGTGAGGTGAACACCTCTCCGGGGCAGGCGGCCGAGAGCATGCCCGGGCCGACGAACCCGCCGTGCAGCGGCTCGTGCCCCGACCCGCCACCGGACACCAGCGCGACCTGCCCGGCCACCGGAGCGTCCCGGCGGACGATCACCCGGTGCTCCACGTCGACGTTCAGGTCCGGATACGCCGCCGCCATCCCGCGCAGCGCGTCCGCCACGACGGTCTCCGGTACGTTGATCAGCATCCTCATGGGTGTCTCCTCGCGAGCTTAGCACTTGGGCTCAGTACCTGCGTCCTCGCAGGTCATCGATGGTGAGGGCGGTCTTTGATCCGGGTGTTCCGTTGCGGTCCGGGGCGGGTCGTGGCGGGTGTGTCGCCGGCTTCATCCTGACTCGGTGACGGGGTGTCAGGTGGTGCGGCCGTCCGAGGGAGGGGCCGCCTGTCCCGTCTATGGGCAGTATCGACCTTGCGGCAGCGAAGGTCACCTGCGACGGTGTGGCTTTACGGTTCGCGGCGGTCTGTCGGCCCGCCTGCGGGGTGCCGCCGCGGGGTGGCGGCGACCCCACCGCGCGGCACCCGGCGAGAGGCCCCGGAACCCTTCTCGGGGATGCTGTTGGTTAATCCGGGGCCTCGCGTGACGTCGGCCTTCAAGACCCGGTTGTGGTCCTGAAGGCCGACGTTGTCGTATGGGGTGGGTGTCGATGTCGTTGCAGCCGAAGGGGTCTGGGGAGATCCCGGCGGAGACGGTGCGGGTGGCGCGGGCCGCGTTCCCGAAGGGGAGCCCGGCGATCCGGGTGAGGGACGAGTTGGGTCCGCTGTTCACCGACGAGGAGTTCGCGGACCTTTCCCCGGTGCGAGGCAAGCCCGCCTGGTCACCGGGTCGTCTCGCGCTGGTACTGGTGTTGCAGTTCCTCGAAGGACTCACCGACCGGCAGGCCGCGGAGGCGGTCCGGGCCCGGATCGACTTCAAGTACGCCCTCGGCCTGTCGCTGGACGATCCGGGGTTCGACTTCTCGGTGCTGTCGGTGCTGTCGGTGCTGTCGGTGCTGTCGGTGCACCCAGCGGGCGTTCGGGTCGTCGGGCAGCTTCGTAGTCGGACGCGGTGCGGTCGACGTACTCCGAGTACCACACGCCGTACGCCCACGGGGCAGGAGCGCGGGAGGCCCTTCCATGGCCGCCGGTGGAAGCCGTCGGGGCCGCCGTGCAGCGCGTGGTCGCGGTCGGTGGCGGTACACGGTGGGTCACTCCGCCGAGGGTGAACTCGCCGTGGGCGATGCGGTTGCCGTGGCGCCCGATGAGCGCGCCTGCGGTGGACCGGCGTGGCCGGCGCCGGTCTGCTGCCCGGCCTCGCGCAGAGCGCGCAGGCCGCTTCCCCACCGGCGCAGGAGACGGCCACCCCGGCATCCTCCGACGGCAACGTCTCGACCATCGACGTGACCTATCCGGCGACGCCTGTGTTCCTCTACCTGGACCCGCAGTACCTCGGCCTGATCCTCGAACCGCTCTTCGACTGCCCGGAGAACGGCGGCCGGCCCGAGAAGTTCGCAGAACACGACCTCGGCTCCAGCTACCCCGACGCGAGCGGGCACAACGACGGCAACGAAGAGGACATGCCGGTCGAGGAGTCCGCCAACATGCTGCTGATGACCGCCGCCCACCTGGCGCGCAGCAGCGCCGCCACGGCCCACTCCTTCGCCGCCGCGTACTACACGATGCTCAAGCAGTGGGCCGACTACCTGGTCGACAACGCCCTCGACCCGGACTACCGGAACCAGACCGACGACTTCACCGGCTTCATCGCGCACAGCGCGAACCTCGCCCTGAAGGGCATCCTGGCCATCGGCGCCATGGGGAAGATCGCGACCGCGGCAGGAAACTCCTCCGACGCCGACCACTGCGCCGGCATCGCCCGCGACTACATCGGCCAGTGGGTGGACAAGGCCCAGGACACCGACAAGGACCACCTCAGGCTGGCCCACGACCGGCCCGGCACCTGGAGCCTGAAGTACAACGGCTACCCCGACGTGCTGCTCGGGCTCAACCTCGTACCGAGCGAGGTGGCCCGGAAGGAGGACGACTGGGAGATGTGGACGGCCGGGTGGCTGCACGACCACCCGGTCAGCGACCTGCTGATCTCCACGCTCTACCGGTTCGCGAACACCTCTCCCTCGCGGGCACCGTTCACCGGCTGGTACGACACCATGACGAACACCCAGAACGGCTTCCAGGCCCGCCCGGTGGTCGGCGGCGCCTTCGCCCTGCTGAGCCTGAGCCACTGACGGCCCCGCACGGAACGGTGCCGGCGGTGGTCCTTCCCTCTGCCGGCACCGGCGCCGCTACCGCGCCTCGGCTCAGGCCGGGAGGCCGGCCGACGCAACCGGAACCGAACCGTTCGGGCGGCGGCAGTGGTTGGGCGCGCCAGGCTCCCCCCATGGCCCAGCAGACAGGCCAGGAAGGTGAGACACCTGTCCTCGCGCTGCGGATCGAATCCCACCGGGCCATGAGTTCCTCGTCGGCGGAGGGCGTCCGCCGTGGTGCCGGATCCTGTGGCAGGCTCGGGCCGTCCGGGCGGGTCCGGTTCCGTATCGGGCGGGCCGCTCGGGGGAACTCGGCTCTGTGCGGGTGCAAGCCGCCGACCGCAAAGGAGGTGCCGTTGCCGTGGACGACTGGGACATGTGGGAGACGCACGACGAGGCACGGCTGTCGCCACGCGAACGGATCGCACTCGTGCAGATCGAGACGGAGCTCCGGCAGGACCGCCGGTTCGCGCGCCGGATGGGCGGCACGCGGCGGGAGGCGTGGCTGCCGGTGGCGGTGCTGCTGCTCGCCATCGCCTCGGCGTTCGTCGCCGTCATGGGCGTACGTACCTCGGACCCCGCACTGCTGTGGTGCTTCGCCCTGCTCTGGCCGCTGACGCTCGTCCAGACCTTCCGACTCCTGTGCCGAACCGTACGGCGCCGTGCCCACTGCGGAGACTCCACGCGGCCCTGGCTCTGACCGGCGGGGACCGTCGGTGTCGGGGCGCGAGTCGGCGCCTGCGCGGTGCTGGTCACCAGCGAGCGGCGTACCCGGGGCTCCTCGAGCGACGAGAGACGAGACCTCCCACGGCTCCCACGAGACCTCCCACGGCTCCATGGCAACGAGGCCTGCCACGGCTCCACGGCCGTGACAGGCGCGTGACCGGGCATCAGTGGGACGTCGCGGCGCCGGGACGAGGCCGGGCGAAGGCTGCACAGGGGCCGATCCCGGCGCGCTCCGCCGACCGGTCGAACCCGGACCGCTCCGCCCCGAACCAGGACCGCCCCGTCCGACACGGGCTTGACCAGGCCGCCCGGACGCTCCGGTGTCCAGCCCCGCACCCCGCCGCCTCGGCTCTCAGCTGTGCTTCCCGCGTCCGGTCAGCGCGTCGCGCATGCGGTCGACCAGGCCGGCTCCGGGCGCCAGCAGCTTGTTGGCCGGGGGAGTGTCCGGTGCCGACGGGTGCGGCCGGGTCGGGGCCGTCTTCTTCGCGCGGCGCACCTTGTCGCCCAGGTCCATCAGCGCCTCGGCGGGGCAGGCGGCCTCCAGCTGAGGGAAGAGGTTCTGCTCCTCGTCCACGATGTGCGACCGAATCTCGCCCATCAGCTGGGCCATGAGGGAGTCGAACTGCGGATCGTCAGCCTCGCAGCTCTCCAGATCCTTCATGATCTGCTCGGCCTTGGCGTGGTCCTCGAGCTCCTTGTCGGCCAGGGCGTCCCCGCCCGTCAGGTGCCGGCGCACCGCCGGGTACAGATAGGCCTCTTCCGCGACCGAGTGCCGTACCAGCTCGATCGTGGCCTCGTCGGCGAGATTCTTGCGGTCCTTGGAACCGGGCGGCAGCGCCTCGACACGCCCGAAGATCTCCTCGACCTCGCGGTGATCGGTGGTCAGCTCCTGGATGACATTTCCGCCGTGACCCATGTCGTACCTCCTGCGAGACATCGCGGCGGCCCCTGGCGGCCTGCCGTCGTCGCCGCGTCGAGTGCCCCGAGCAGGCGGCGGTACACCGCCCGCCGGCGCCGGTCAGCCCATCGAGTGGCGGGCCGCGGCCGTCCCGCCCGGCGCGGACAGCGCCCCCGCCGCCCGGAGCGCCGCACGGCGCCCGGCAGGCGGCCGTGACCTCGCCGTGCACGTGCCTCTCCCGCCCTGCCCAGGCCGCATCTCAGGCCTGCGACCTGCGGGCGAGCGCACGGAGTCGCGCGAGCACCCGGGCTTTCGGAGAATGAGAATCCAACGTGTGAAGCCAACTGGCAGGGGCACTCTGCTGCCAGTGCCGTCCAGCCAGCGGCGGCCGCACAGGGCGGTCCTCCGGACCAGTGGGACCCGAGCCCTGTCCCTGATTCCCGAGTACTTCCTCAACGGGCCGATGACGCCTGGCCCGGCGACGCGGTACGCGCCGAACCTCCAGGCAGGAGCGTTCCCCGGCGCGGCGACGTGGACGAAGGAACAGCCCCATGACTGGTGACACACCGTTTTCCTGGCGGCGCGCCCTCGTGACCGGCGGCGCCGGCTTCCTCGGCTCCCATCTGTGCGAAAGGCTGCTGGATTCGGGGGTCGAAGTCGACTGCGCCGACAACCTCGTCTGCGGGCGGCACGAGAACGTCGCCCACCTCGAGGACCGGCCCGGTTTCCGGTTCGCGCACCTGGACGTCTCCGCGTCCGACTGCGTGGAGCGGCTGCGGGGACCGTACGACCTGGTGCTGCACTTCGCCTGCCCGGCGTCGCCCGCCGACTACCTGCGCCTGCCCCTGGAGACCCTGGACGTCGGCAGTCTCGGCACCCGCAACGCGCTCACGATCGCCGCCCGCGACCAGGCGCGCTTCCTGCTCGCCTCCACCTCCGAGGTCTACGGCGATCCGCAGGTGCACCCGCAGCACGAGGGGTACTGGGGCAACGTGAACCCGGTCGGGCCGCGCAGCGTGTACGACGAGTCCAAACGGTTCGCCGAGGCACTCGTCACCGCGCACGCCGGCACCCGGGGCACCGACGCCGGGATCGTGCGGCTGTTCAACACGTACGGACCGCGGATGCGGGCCTACGACGGCCGCGCGGTGCCCACCTTCATCTGCCAGGCACTCAACGGGGAACCGCTCACGGTGACCGGCGACGGCAGCCAGACCCGCTCGCTGTGCTACGTGGACGACACCGTCGACGGCATCCTCCGGGTGGCCGTGAGCCAGTCCGTGCGGCCGGTGAACATCGGCGGCAGCGACGAGATCACCGTCGCCGACCTGGCCCGCCGGGTGGTCGCCCTCACCGGGTCCCGCTCGCCCATCGCGTTCGTCGACCGGCCCGCGGACGACCCGGGCCGGCGCCGCCCCGACACCGCCCTCGCACGCGAACTGCTCGGCTGGTCGCCGCAGATCCCGTGGGAGGAAGGCCTGAAGCAGACCATCGCGCACTTCGCCGCGCAGTTCCCGCAGCGCGAGCCGGCCCCGGCACCGGCGCAGCAGCCGCCCGCGCGGCCCACGGGAGGCACACCCGCGTCGCAGTCCTGACCCCCGACCGCCCGCCGCCCAGGAGACACCGTATGCACGTCCTCGGTATCAACGCACTGTTCCACGACCCCGCGGCCGCCCTGATCACCGACGGCAAGGTCGTGGCGGCGGCGGAGGAGGAGCGGTTCTCGCGCCGCAAGCACGGCAAACGGCCCGTGCCCTTCTCCGCGTGGGAACTGCCGGAAGAGTCGGCCCGCTGGTGTCTGGAAGAGGCCGGCCTGACCCCCTGCGACCTGGACGCCGTCGCCTACTCCTACGACCCCGCGCTCGCCCGTCCGGCCGACCGGATGGGCCTCGACGACCCCTGGGACCATCTCCGTCAGGAATACGCCCGCCAGGCCCCCGGATTCCTCGCCGAAGCCCTGCCCGGCCTCGACCCGGCCAAGGTGCGGTTCGTTCCCCACCACGTGGCGCACGCCGCCTCCGCCGGTCCCGTCTCGCCGTACCCGGACTGCGCGGTGCTCGTCCTGGACGGCCGAGGCGAATGCGGCTCCCACCTGGCAGGCCGTTACTCCAACCGCGAGCTGACCGTCCTCGGCACCCAGCGCCTGCCCGACTCCCTCGGCCTGTTCTACGAGGACCTCACCCAGCACCTCGGGTTCCTGCGCAGCAGCGACGAGTTCAAGGTGATGGCGCTCGCCTCCTACGGCACCCCGCGCTTCGCCGAGCGGCTGCGGGAGTACGTCCGCCCGGACGACGCGGGCGGTTTCCGGGCCCGGCCCGTACCCTGGGCCGACCTCGTCCCGGCGCGCCCGGCGGGCGGGGAGTGGAGCCAGGACCACGCCGACCTCGCGGCCAGTGCCCAGCTGTGCCTGGAGGAGGCCATGCTGGCCCTGGCCCGGTGGCTGCGCGGGCACACCGGCGACGACGCCCTCACCATGGCCGGGGGCGTCGCGCTGAACTGCGTCGCCAACACCCGGCTGTGGCGGGAGAGCGGCTTCCGGCACGTGTGGGTCCAGCCCGCCGCGGGGGACGCCGGTACGGCCCTGGGCGCGGCCGCACATGTGGCGAGCCAGAAGGACACCGTGGAGCCGATGCCGACCGCCGCGCTCGGCCGGGGCTGGAACGACGCCGAGCTGCGGCAGTGGCTGGAGCGGGCCGCCGTACCGTACGAGGAGCCCGCCGACATCGCCGAGACCGCCGCCGAGGCGCTGGCCGCCGACGGGATCGTGGCCTGGTTCCAGGGCCGCAGCGAGTACGGGCCGCGCGCCCTCGGCCACCGCTCCCTGCTCGCCCACCCCGGCCGGGCGGAGAACCTGGAACGCCTCAATGCCGTCAAGGGACGAGAGGAGTTCCGGCCTGTCGCGCCCATGGTGCTCGCCGAGCGTGCGGCCGAGATCTTCGACGGGCCGCTGCCCAGCCCCCACATGCTGTTCGTGCACGATGTGGCCGCCGACTGGAGGGCCCGCATCCCGGCCGTCGTCCACGTCGACGGCACCGCGCGCATCCAGACCGTCGACCGAGCCCAGGAGCCCCTGGTGGCGCGGATGATCGACGGGTTCGAGCGGCGTGCCGGGCTTCCGGTGGTCGTCAACACCAGCCTGAACACCGCCGGAAGGCCCATGGTCGACGATCCGCGCGACGCCCTGGATTGCTTCGGCTCCGCGCCCGTGGACCTGCTGGTGCTGGGCCCGTTCGCGGTCCGCCGCGGGAAGGCGTTCGCATGACGGGCGCCCCCGCCTACACCGTCGTCGTCCCGACGATCGGCCGTCCCTGCCTCGCCGAGTGCCTGCGCGCGCTCGCCGAGGCCGAAGGGCATCCGCCGCACGAGGTGATCGTCGTCGACGACCGGCCCGAGCCCGGCGGCGAGCTGCCGCTGACGGCGGCCGGACCGCTGCGCGACCGGATACGGACCCTGCACGTCGGCGGCAGGGGACCGGCCGCCGCCCGCAACGCCGGCTGGCGTACCGTCGGGACACCCTGGACGGTCTTCCTCGACGACGACGTCCAGGTGCTCCCGGGCTGGTCCCGGCTGCTCGCCGAGGACCTGCGGGAGGCCGGGGAGGACGTCGGCGGCATCCAGGGGCAGCTGCATGTCCCCCTGCCCCTGGACCGCCGGCCCACCGACTGGGAACGCAACACCAAGGGCCTGGAGAACGCCGCCTGGGCCACCGCCGACATGGCCTACCGCACCGACGCGCTCACCCGGGCCGGCGGCTTCGACGAGCGCTTCCCACGCGCCTTCCGCGAGGACGCCGACCTCGCCCTGCGGATGCAGCGGGCCGGCTGGACGCTGCGGCGCGGCCGTCGCATCACCCGCCACCCGGTCCGCCCGGCCCACTGGTGGGCCTCGCTGCCCGCGCAGCGGGGCAACGCCGACGACGTCCTCATGAACCGCCTGCACGGCCACGACTGGTGGAGCCGCGCCCAGGCGCCCCGCGGCCGGCTGCCCCGCCATGCGGCGGTCACCGGCGCCGCGCTGGCCGCCGCCGGCTGCGCCCTCGCCGGACGTCGCCGCGCCGCGGCCGTCTGCGCGGCCCTGTGGACGCTCGGCACGGTCGAGTTCGCCCTCGCCCGCATCCTGCCCGGCCCCCGTACGGCTCGCGAGATCACCGGAATGGTCGGCACCAGCGTGCTCATCCCGCCCCTCGCCGTCCGGCACTGGCTGCGCGGAGTGGTCCGCCACCGGCACGCCCGGCCCCTGGGAGGTGCCGGATGACCATCCTGAGTGCCGTCCTGTTCGACCGCGACGGCACCCTTGTCGCGGACGTGCCCTACAACAAGGACCCCGACCGCGTCCGGCTTCTGCCCGGTGCCGCCGAGGCCGTCGGCCTCGCCCGGGCCCACGGCCTGGCCACCGGGGTGATCAGCAACCAGTCCGGCATCGGACGCGGACTGCTCACCGCGGACCAGGTGCGCCGGGTCAACGAACGCGCCGACGCCCTGCTGGGCGGCCTGGACACCTGGGTGTTCTGCCCGCACGCCCCGGACGCCGGCTGCGACTGCCGCAAACCCCGCCCCGGGCTGGTGCGCAGGGCCGCCGCGCGCCTCGGCGTCCCGCCCGCCCGGTGCCTGGTGATCGGCGACATCGCCGCCGACGTGCTTGCGGCCCGCGCGGCGGGCGCCCGGGGGGTGCTCGTCCCGAACGAGGCCACGGCACCGGCGGAGGTGGCACGCTTCGCCGAGCACAGCGCCCCCGACCTGCTCACCGCCGTACGCGGGGCGCTCGCGGCGGCGGTCCCGGAGGGGAGGCCGTCACCATGAGGTCCCTCGTCGTCCGGCTCGACAGCTTCGGCGATGTCCTGCTCGCCGGCCCGGCCGTGCGCGCCGTCGCCGCCCACAACACGCACGTCACCCTGCTGTGCGGTCCGCGCGGCGCCGACGCCGCCGAACTGTTGCCGGGTGTGGACGAGTTGGTGGTGTGGGAGGCGCCCTGGGAGGGCTTCGACCCGCCCGACGTAAACCCGGGGGACATCGACGCCCTGCTCGCCCGGCTGCGCGCCGGCGCCTTCGACTCCGCGCTCGTCCTCACCTCCTTCCACCAGAGCCCGCTGCCGACCGCGCTGCTGCTGCGCCTCGCGGGCGTGCGCCGGATCGGCGCCGACAGCGTCGACCACCCCGGGCGGCTGCTCGACGTACGGCACCGAAGGCGGCCGGGCCGGCACGAGGTGGAGGCGGCCCTGGACACCGCGGCCGCCATGGGCTTCAGGCTGCCCGCCGGGGACGGCGGCCGGCTGCGCGTCCTGCCGCCACCCGACACCAGTACCCTGACCGGCTACGGCCCGTACGTCGTCCTGCACCCCGGGGCCAGCGCCCCCGCCCGGGCCTGGAGCCCGCGGCGCTGCGCGGACGCGGTCGCCCTGCTCACCGACGCCGGGCACCGCGTGGTCGTCACCGGCGGCCCGCACGAGCGGGTGCTCACCCGCTGTGCGAGCGGCGACCTGGCCGTCGACCTCGGCGGCCGCACCTCCCCGCGCACTCTGGCCGGGGTGCTGCGTCTGGCCGACGTCGTGATCAGCGCCAACACCGGGCCCGCCCACCTCGCCGCCGCCGTCGGCACCCCGGTCGTGTCCCTGTTCGCGCCGGTGGTTCCGGCCGAACGCTGGGCGCCGTACGGCGTCCCCACCATCCTGCTCGGCGACCAGTCGGCGCCGTGCGCCGGCACCCGGGCGCTGACCTGCCCGGTGCCCGGGCACCCCTGCCTGGACGAGGTCACCGGGCAGGACGTGCTGCGCGCGGTGCACAAGCTCATCCAGGAGCGGCACTCATGAACATCCTCGTCTGGCACGTGCACGGATCGTGGCTCACCGCCTTCGTGCAGGGCTCGCACACCTGTCTGGTCCCGGTCACCGACGACCGCGGACCCGACGGGCTCGGCCGCGCCGAGACCTGGGACTGGCCGAAGACCGTCGAGGAACGCACCCCCGAGGAACTGTGGGACGCCGACATCGACCTGATGGTGCTGCAACGGCCGCACGAACTCGACGTGGCCCTGCGCTGGACCGGCCGCCGGCCCGGAGTCGACGTGCCCGCGGTGTACGTCGAACACAACAGCCCCGACGAGTCACCCGAACGCCAACTCCATCCGCTGGCCGCCCAGTCCGCGATCCCGATCGTGCACGTCACCCACTTCAACCGGCTCATGTGGGACAGTGGCCGGGCCCCGACCGAGGTCGTCGAGCACGGCATCATCGACCCCGGCCACCGCTGGACCGGCACCGAGCGGCGCGCGGCCGTCGTCGTCAACGAACCCGTGCGCAGGGGTCGTACGACCGGCACCGACCTGTTGCCCCGGTTCGCCCGGACGGCGCCCCTGGACGTCTTCGGCATGCGTACCGAAGGGCTCGCCGAACACCTCGGCCTGGAGCCCGGACGCTGCCGCACCCGCGATCTGCCCCAGCACGAGCTGCACCGGGAGATGGCCCGCTGCCGGCTCTATCTGCACCCCGTGCGCTGGACCTCGCTCGGGCTGTCGCTGCTGGAGGCGATGTTCCTGGGCATGCCGGTGGTCGCCCTGGACACCACCGAGGTGCGGGAGGCGATCCCCGACGGCGCCGGAGTGGTCTCGAACCGCCTCGACGTACTGGAGGACGCCGTACGCGCCCTTCTCGCCGACCCCGTGCTCGCCCGCCGAACCGGTGCGGCCGCCCGGGCGGCGGCACAGGCCCGCTACGGAGAGCGGCGCTTTCTCGACGACTGGGAGCGCCTGATCAAGGAGGTCACCCGATGAGCCGTACCCGCCATCCGGCCCGGCGCGTGGCCATGGTGTCCGAGCACGCCGGCCCGCTGGCCGCGCTCGGCGGACCGGACGCCGGCGGCCAGAACGTGTACGTCGCCCAGGTCGCCCGGCAACTCGCCGGAAAGGGACACCGGGTCACGGTGTACACCCGGCGGGACTCGGCGGACCTGCCGGACCTGGTGACCCTCGACGACGGGGTGCAGGTGGTGCACGTGCCCGCCGGGCCGCCCACACCCGTCCCCAAGGACGAACTGCTACCGCACATGGGCGAGTTCGGTGCCTTCCTGGCCCGGCAGTGGTCGCTGGGCCCACCGGACGTGGTGCACGCCAACTTCTGGATGTCCGGCCTGGCCGCCCTGGCCGGTGCCCGGGAGCTCGGCATACCCGTCGTACAGACCTACCACGCGCTGGGCACGGTGAAGAAGCGCTACCAGGGCGCCTCGGACACCAGCCCGCCGCAGCGCCTCGCCATCGAGGAGGCTGTCGGCCACGACTGCGCCCGCATCATCGCCACCTGCAGCGACGAGGTCGCCGAGCTGAAGGCCATGGGCCTGGACGAGGACCGGATCAGCATCGTGCCCTGCGGGGTCGACCCCGACCTGTTCCGGCCCGGCGCCCGGCTCCGGCCCGCCGGGGCCCGCAAACGGCTGCTGTCCGTCGGCCGGCTGGTGCCCCGCAAGGGCTTCGACCGCGCCATCCGCGCCCTGGCCCGCATACCCGACGCCGAACTGGTCGTCGCGGGCGGCCCCGAGGCCGGCCTGCTCGGCACCGACCCCGAGGCCCGCCGCCTGGCCGCGATCGCCGCCGAGTACGGCGTGAGCGACCGCGTCACCCTGCTCGGCGGGGTCGGCCGGGACCGGATGCCCGGCCTGATGGCCGACGCGGACCTCGTGCTGTCACTGCCCCGCTACGAGCCGTTCGGCATCGTCCCGCTGGAGGCCATGGCCTGCGCCACCCCGGTCGTCGCCACCGCCGTCGGCGGCCAGCTCGACACGGTCGTGGACGGCACCACGGGCGTCCTGGTACCGGCCGACGAGGACTACGACCTCGGGCCGGCCGTGCGCGCGCTCCTCGCCGACTCCGACCGTCTCGCCCGGTACGGGAGCGCGGGCCGGCGGCGCGTGCTGAGCCACTACACATGGGACCGGGTGGCCGACGGCGTGGCCGCGGTGTACGGAGCCGCGTCCTCGGTCCCCTCGCTCTCGGGGGTGGTGCGATGAAGACCGCCGACGACACCGGGACCGCCGTGGACACCACGCACTGCGACGACCTCGCGAAGGCCCTGGACGCCTTCCGCCACCACGGCTGCCTCATCGAACGGTGGGGCGGCGAACTCGCCCGCCGCCTGGGTGACGGAGCCCGGCTGCTCGTCGCAGGCAACGGTGGCAGCGCCGCCCAGGCGCAGCACCTGACCGCCGAACTCGTCGGCCGCTACCGCGACGACCGGCCGCCGTTCTCCGCGGTCGCCCTGCACGCCGACACCTCCTCCACGACCGCGATCGCCAACGACTACGGCGTCGAGGAGGTGTTCGCCCGGCAGACCGCCGCCCACGGCCGCCGCGGGGACGTGCTCATGCTGCTGTCCACCAGCGGCGCGAGCGCCAACCTGTTGGCCGCCGCCGATCGCGCCCACCGCCTGGGCATGACGGTGTGGGCGCTGACCGGCCGCGCACCCAACCCGCTCCAGCTCGGCGCCGACGAGGCACTCTGCGTGGACGCGCCGGTGGCCGCCACCGTGCAGGAACTCCACCTGGTCGCCGTGCACATGCTGTGCGAGGCCTTCGACCAGGCCGTCGAACGCGGGGAGGCCGGCCGGGCCGGCTGCGACGGGGTGGACGGCAGGCCGGGCGTCGTCGGTCGGCTCGTCGGCCGGGCCCGTACCGTCGCGCCCGCGGCGTACCGGAAGGGACACGCATGACAAGTCCGCGTACCCCCCTGGTCGTCGTCGGCGACGCGCTGCTCGACCACGACCTGTGCGGCCGGGCCGAGCGCCTGGCCCCGGACGCCCCCGTGCCGGTGGTGCACGGCACCCGGCGCAGCTCCCGCCCCGGCGGCGCGGCCCTCGCCGCCTGTCTCGCCGCCGCGGACGGCCGTCCGGTCACCCTCGTCACCGCGCTCGGCGACGACGCCGCCAGCGACACCCTGCGTGGGCTGCTGGCGGGCCGGGTCGGCCTGGTGGAGGTGCCCCTGGAGGGCACGCTGAGCAGCAAGACCCGCGTTCTGGCCGGGGACCGGCCACTGCTCCGCCTGGACGACGGCGAGGGACGCGCCCGCGCGGCGACGGAGGCCGCCGAGGACGCGATCACAGGTGCCCACGGCGTCCTGGTCGCCGACTACGGACGCGGTACGGCCGACGTTCTGCGGGACGCCCTCGGCCGGACGGCGGCCCCCCTGGTCTGGGACCCCCACGAACGCGGCCTGCCCCCGGTCCCCGGCGTCCGCCTGGCCACCCCCTCCGCGCAGGAGGCCGGCGCCTTCGCCGGACACGTGGACGGCACGGACGGCACGGACGGCACCGGCGGGTCCGGCGGCCGTGACGAGTCCCACGGGTCCAAAGACTCGGGCAGGTACGAGCCCGGAAGGTTCGCCGACGAGGCCGGACTGCGCACCGCCGCCCGGGACGCCCGCACCCTGGTTCGGGCCTGGCGGGCACGGGCCGTCGCCGTCACCCTCGGCGAGCGCGGCGCGCTGCTCTCCCACGGCGAGACCCCGCTGCTGGTCCCGACACCCGCCGCCGTGGCGGGCGACCCGTGCGGCGCAGGCGACCGGTTCGCCGCGGCCGCCGCCGGCCTGCTCGCCGACGGCGCGCTCACCGAGGCAGCCGTACAGGCCGCCGTGCACGCCGCGACCCGCTATGTCGCCGAGGGGGGTGCCCGCGCGCTCGCCACCGCGGCGCGGCCGGACCCGCCCGAGGCCGCGCCGGGCGACGGCGACAGCACCACGGGCGACGCCGTGCGCACGGCCGCCCGGGTGCGGAACGCGGGCGGCACCGTGGTCGCCGCGGGCGGCTGCTTCGACCTGCTGCACGCCGGGCACGTGGCCCTCCTCCAGGCCGCGCGCCGGGCGGGTGACTGCCTGATCGTCTGCGTGAACTCCGACGGCTCCGTGCGCCGCCGCAAGGGGGCCGGCCGGCCCCTGGTGCCCGTCGCCGACCGGATCCGGGTGCTGCGCGCCCTGGAGTGCGTCGACGCGGTCGCCGTGTTCGACGAGGACACGCCCGAGCGCATCCTCGGCGAACTCCGGCCGCACGTCTGGGCCAAGGGCGGCGACTACGCCCGCACCGAACTGCCGGAACAGCCCCTGGTGGAGAGCTGGGGCGGCCAGGTCCTGCTGCTGCCCTACCTCGACGGCCGCTCCACCACGGGCCTGGCCCGCCGCGCCGCCCGGAACCCGGCTCCGACCGCGGGCCGCACCAGGTGACCGCCGCCTGTCCGACCGGAGATTCGCACGTCAGGCGCGGCGTCCGGCCGCCGCCCCGGAGACCGCATCCGGCGGCCGTCCGCCATGGACCAGGCCACACTCCCACCGGGTGCGCGTGGCCGGTCCGCCGCGCGGTACCCGCCGGTGGTGCCGGGGTCGGGCGCCGGCCGGGTGGGGTGGAGGGGGCGACGGTGTGCCGTGGGTACGGTGGGAGTTCCTCCGGGTGTGTGTGCCGTCCGGTGTCCTGGGACGGCCGTGGCAGCGGGGCGCTCCGGTTGACCGTTCGTCGCCGTCCGGGCGCAGTTCCGGCGGGGTGCGCGTGGCCGGTCCGCCGCGCGGTACCCGCCGGTCGTGCCGGGGTCGGGCGCCGGCCGGGGCGCATGCAGCGACAGCGCCCCGCCCGTCCGGCAGGAGGCTCACCGGCGAAGCGTCGTCCGCTCGCCGGGTCGCCCGCCCGTTCGTCCCGTTCCGGCTCCCGCACCCTTCGGAGGACCCACCGGTGACCCGCACCCCGCACCGCCCCCCGACCGTTCTCGTGCTGCGCGCGCTGGGTCTCGGTGACCTGCTCGCCGGTGTGCCCGCGTTGCGCGCCGTGCGCCGGAGTTTTCCCGCGCACCGGCTCGTGCTCGCCCTGCCGCCGGCCCTGACCGAGGCGGCCCTCGCCACCGGGGCGGTCGACGCCGTGTTCCCGGCCGAGGCACCGGGACGGGCGGTGCCGTCCCTCACGCACTGGGCCGGCCCGCCGCCCGAGCTGGCGATCGACCTGCATGGCAACGGCCCCGAGAGCCGCGACGCCCTCGCCGTACTGCGCCCGCACCGTCTGCTCGCCCACGCCGGTCCGGACGGCCCGCCCTGGCAGGCCCACGTCCACGAACGGGACCGCTGGTGCGCCTTCCTGCGCGCCTACGGCATCCCGTCCGACCCCCTGGACCTGCGTCTGCGCCGACCGGGCACGCCGTCCCCGGCGCCGGGCGCGGTGGTCGTCCATCCGGGCGCGGCCTCGGGCTCCCGCCGCTGGCCGGGCGAGCGGTTCGCCGCCGTCGTACGGTGTCTGCGCGCGGCCGGCCACCACGTGGTGCTCACCGGCGGCCCCGGAGAGGAGGCCCTCGTGCGTTCGGTCGCCGAGCACAGCGGACAGCCCGCACGCGACGTGCTCGCCGGCGGCCTGCCGTACGCGGAGCTGTCCGCGCTGGTGGCCGAGGCGTCCCTCGTCCTCAGCGGCGACACCGGCCTGGCGCATCTCGCGGTCGCCCACGGCACCCGCTCGGTCACCCTGTTCGGCCCCGTGTCCCCGCGCCTGTGGGGACCGCCCCCGAGCACCCACCACCTGGCCCTGTGGAAGCCGGGCCCGCCCGGCGACCCGCACGGCCGCACCCCCGACGCCCGGCTGCTGCGCATCCGCTCCGGCGAGGTCGCCGTGGCCTGCCTGACCCTGCTCCGGCCGGTGCGCGGCGGGGAGCCCGAGGGCCGGCCGGAGGTGGCGCATGTCCACTGAGCCCGCTCCCGGCACCACCCGCGGCGGCACCGCCGTGGGCGACCGCGGACGACCGTCGCCGTGATCACCCGCGACCTGCCGCCCGGGGAACGGGCCCGCCGCGCCTCACCCGCCCGGCGGTACGTGGGCTGAACCGGCGAGGGCGCGACACGCCCGAGCCGAATCGTTGCATCACGTGTGGGCCGGAGGCACAGTGAACTCCCGGTCAAGACACGGCCGGCTGATCCTTCCCGCACCTTCCCACCCAGGAAGCCCGACGCCCATGGAAAAAGATCAGCTGTCCCGTTCCCGGGCGCGTCCCGGCGGCCCCGCCCCGCTGCTCCTGCAGACCGCGCACGAGCACCGGCCGGAGACCGGCACGGTCAGCGTCCTGAAGGCGCGGGGCACGGTCGACTCCTCCAACGCCATGGAGTTCTCCGAGGCGCTCGCCGAGCACATCGCCCGGGCCGACCGGGCCGACGAACACGCCGTACTCGACATGACCGAGGTGTACCTCGCCTGCGCCGCCGCCGTGCGGTCCGTGGACCGGGCCACCGGGGCCCTCGCCTTCTCCGGCCGTGCCCTGCCCGTCGTACAGCCCCGGCCGCACGTGCGCGAGGCGCTGCGCGCCGCGGGGCTGCCCGGCGTCCGGGTGCACGCCACCCTGGCGTCGGCGCTGAACTCTCTGGGAGCCAGAAGCCGCCCGGCCCCCGCACCCGGCGGCACCGATTGGTGAGCGCACGGCCGGCCGGCGAGCGCGCGTACGGCCCCGTCCGGCGCGGCGAACGACGCGGCCGGCCGCCGGGCCCCTGTTCTGCCCGGTGGTCAGGAAGAGGCCGCCCCGGTCCGTCGCGACGTCCTGCCCGGGTGATGCCATGAAGCCCTCTTCCGACCCGCCCGCCGCCCCGGCACCGCTGGTCATCGAGTCGTCCGTCGTCGAGGGCCTGCCCGCCGAGGGGGCGCTGCTGCTGCGCATGTCCGGCAGCCTCGACCCGGCGGGCGCCCAGGCCTGGGCGGCGGAGCTGCGCGGCCACCTGGAGCAGGCCGACCGCGCGGGGCTCAGGCCGGTGCTGGACATGGCCCACGTGCAGCTCGGCGGCGCCGCCGTCCTGCACACGCTCAGCGCGACGACCCGGGCGCGCACCGGACGCCCGGACCTGATCATCGTCCGCGCCCGCCCCGGCGTGCGCGAGGCGGTGCACCTGGCCCGCCTGGACGGCGTACGGCTCTACGCCACCCTCGACGAGGCGCTGCGCGAGTTGGCCCGCGCGGCCTCACCGGTGGAGGACCTGCCCGCCTGGCGGTCGCACATGGCGGATCAGCTGCGGCCCAGTTACGAGGACCTGCGCACGGAGGTCCGCGCGCTGCGCGCCCGGGTGCGCACCGCCCCGGTCATCGGCATGGCACAGGGCGTGCTCATGGTCCGCTACGGCCTGCCGGACTCCGGCAGCGCCTTCCGGGCGCTGCGCGAAGCCTCGCAGCGCTTCAACGTGCCGTTGCGCGTCCTCGTCTCCGCCGTCGTCGTGGCCCGTCCCCCGGACGGCGAGGTGTGGTTCCCGGGCCGCTGTTCGCTGCCCGTGCCGCAGTTGCGGACCCTCGCGCGTGACGGCCGTGACCCCCGCTACCGGCGGCAGATGATCGACGCCGTCCTGCACCGGGCGCTGGCCATCGGGCGGGCGCCGGCCGGGTACGTGCGGTTCGTCGACCCGGCCGTGAACGCGCTGGTACCGGAGACGCACCACGGCTGTCCGGACACGTTTCTCGATCATCTCGTGCGCGGCTGGGAGGAGGGTACGGCGGACGCGCTGGCCCGGCTGCGCGGGTGCCGGGTGAGCGTGCCCGACGTGGCCGCCGACGCGCTGCTCTCCGAGGAGTCGCGGCGCGTGCTGCTCAGCACCGGCACCGCCGCCCTGCAGAGCCTCCCCGTGCTGTCCTCGGCCGGCTCCTGCACCGGCGTGATCACCCTGCACTGGCCCGACGCCGGGCACCGGCCGACCGCGGACCAGGCGGAGTCCCTCGGGCTGCTGGCCGGCGACACGGCGGCCTGGCTGGGCTGGTACCACCGCTCGGTGCTGCTCGACGCCCTCGAACACCTCCACCGGGCGCTGGCCGGCGCCGCCCCGTCCGCCGTGGCCGGGACGGGTGACCCGCGCCGGCCCGGGAACCCGGACCTCGCACGCACCACGCACCACCCGGAGGAAGTCCGGCGCATGTCCGATCCGCAGCAGCCCGAACAGCGGCGCAGCGACAAGGGGGGCGCCACCCCGCAGGACAACGGGCAGCTCAAGGCCCGTCAGGAAGCCGGCCGTGGCGAGGGCGCGCGCCCGCACGGCACGGACAAGGGACGCAAGGGCGGCGGCGAGGGGGGCGGCACCCCTCCCGCACAGCGCCCCGACCACCCTGAGTGAGCGCACCCGCGAGCGGCGCGCTCCGCAGCGGCCACGACCCACGGACACGACGACCGTGGGTCGTGCCGTGGGCCGACTACGCTCGCCGCATGCGCATCTCCGTCTCCTCCGACATGGACGAACCCGTGGCCCGCCTCCTCCTCGAGGAGCTGAGGAGACGCGGCCACGGGGTGCGGCCGCACGGCGCGCTGCGGCCCGGGGCCGACGCCCGGTGGGCGGCCTGCTCGGAGGCGGCCGCCCGGGAGGTGGCCGAGGGTACCGCCGACCAGGCGGTGGTGTGCTGCTGGACCGGCACGGGCGCGTCCATCGCGGCCAACAAGGTGCCCGGCGTCCGCGCGGCGCTGTGCACGGACGCCGGCACCGCGGACGGGGCGCGCCGCTGGAACGACGCCAACGTGCTCGCGCTGAGCCTGCGCCTGACCTCCGGACCGCTGCTGACGGAGATCCTCGACGCCTGGTTCGCCGCCGAACCCAGCGACGACCCGGAGGACCGGCAGAACGTGGCCCGCGTCGGCCGCCTGGACGCCGCCCGGGAGCGTTCCTAGGCCTGTCTGACCATTCGCGTCCTTGCCCGAAGAGTGGCCGCGCGGCGTCAGGTCCCGCGTGCCGGCCGAGGCCCTCGTACCGGCCCTCGTGGACGCACTCGGGTCTGGGGCCGTGCGGCGAGTGGGGGCACCTCCCACGCCCTTGAGGCAGTGGGGGAGCGTGCATGACGCCGCGCGGCACACCGGAATTGCCGGACAGGCCCTGCCCGGCTGCTCAGTGGGCGCCGAGTCCGCCCCCGCCGAACGAGCCGCTGGACCCCTTGCTCCACCGCGGGCGCTCCTTCGACGCGCTCGGCCTGGAGTCCATGTTGCTCAGTTCGTACGGAGTGAGCGGACGGCCGCCCTTGGGGACCTGGGGGACCTCCTGGGACTCCCGGTTCTCCCGGAGCTCGCCCACCGGGCCCTCCGGTGGCAGCTTGGGCTGCTCCTCGGGCCGCGGCCGGGGGGACTCACGGTACTTGACGCGGGAGGTCAGCCAGAAGCCCCCGGCGAGCATCACCACCAGGCCCAGGCCGATCACGACGAACAGCACGAGGACTATGAGGCCGCTCGTCGCGGCCAGCTGCATCGACGCAGTACTCATATGACAGGGATACCCCGCCCAGAACCGGACGAACCGGACATCGTCGGTGACGACGGCGGACGCCGCCGGCCCGTTGCGGACGGCGGTGTGCCCAGGAGGGCAGGTGCTTTCGCCCCTGACGGCGGGTTTGCGGCTCCGCGCCCCGGCTACCCGCACGGTGTGACATCGCCGACTTCGCAGCAGCTCTACCGCTTCCTGGAGGACCGCTTCGCGTGCGCCCAGGCGTGTACGGAGTGCGCCCGTGCCTGTGCCGTGCGCGCGAGCCTGGTCGACCCCGACGGTGCCGAGTCCAACGAGCGGGTGCGCAGGCTGGGCATCATGTGCGCCGAGGTGTGCGACGCCACCTGCCACGTCCTGGGCGAGGAGAGCCTGAAGGACGAGGCGGAGATCAGGGTCAGGCTGGAATGGTGCCGCTCGGTCTGCCTGGAGTGCGCCCGCGCCTTCGACTCGCGGCCCGGCGCGGAGTCGACCGCGGCCGCCTGCCGCTCCTGCGCCGACGCGTGCTCCGATTTCCTGCGCAGCCTCAGCTGACCGTCGGCTGCGCGCACGATCGGGTCCGCAACCGCGCGGCGGAATTCCAGGGCGGGTCATTCCCAATTTCTGAAACACGTTCTACGGTGTGCGCCGTCAGGACCGCCCTTGGGGAGCCTGGAGGCGCCGTGCACCTCGACCACACGCCCGAGCAGCAGCGACTGCGCACCGAACTGCGTGCCTACTTCGCCGAGCTGGTGCCGGACAACGTCTACGCCCGGTACGCCGACCCGGCCGCGCAGAAGCGGTTCTACCGCGAAACCATCCGCCGCCTCGGCGCCGACGGGTGGCTCGGCGTCGGCTGGCCCAAGGAGTACGGCGGACGCGGCATGACGGCGATGGAACAGTTCGTCTTCTTCGACGAGGCCGCGCAGGCCGGCGTACCCCTGCCGCTGATGGCGCTGAACACGGTCGGCCCGACACTCATGCGGTACGGCTCCGAGGAGCAGAAGGTGTACTTCCTGCCGCGCATCCTCTCCGGCGAGATCGACTTCGCGATCGGCTACAGCGAGCCCGGCGCGGGCACGGACCTCGCCGCACTGAGGACCAGGGCCGTACGGGAGGGCGACGAGTACGTCGTCAACGGGCAGAAGATCTGGACGACGAACGGCGACACCGCGGACTGGGTGTGGCTGGCCGTGCGCACCGACCCCGCCGCTCCGCCGCACAAGGGCATCACCATGCTGCTGGTGCCGACCACCGATCCCGGCTACTCCTGCACCCTCATCACCACGCTCGCCTCCCACGACACCACCGCGAGCCACTACGAGAACATCCGCGTCCCGGTCTCGCACCGGGTCGGCGAGGAGAACCAGGGCTGGCGGCTGATCACCAACCAGCTCAACCACGAACGTGTCACCCTCGCCGCGCACGGCACCATGGCCGTCCGAGCCCTGCACGACGTACAGCGCTGGGCCATGGGGACCGGGCTCGCCGACGGCCGCAGGGTGGCGGACCTCGCCTGGGTGCGCAGACTGCTCGCCCGCACCCACACCCGGCTCGAGGCGCTGAAGCTGCTCAACTGGCAGATGGTCGGCGCCGTCGAGGACGGCACGCTCACCCCGCAGGACGCGTCCGCCGTCAAGGTCTACGGCTCCGAGGCCCGACGTGACGCCTACGCCTGGCTCATGGAGATCGTCGCGGCCGCGGGACCGCTCAAGGAGGGATCGGCGGGCTCCGTCCTGCACGGCGAGCTGGAGCGCGGTTACCGCTCGGCGGTCATCTTCACCTTCGGCGGCGGCAACAACGAGATCCAGCGCGAGATCATCTCCTGGATCGGACTGGGGATGCCGAGAGTGCGGCGCTAGCCTGCTTGTGACGAGGATTTTTAGTTGGCACAAAAGAGGGATAGTTGGCACCAAGATCACGGGGCTTTCAGAGGTGCCGACGCAACACCTCGATGCGGGTGGCTCGGGCCGCGTTCGATCGGTCCCGGGGGTAGGGGATTCCGAGGTTCATGCCGCTGTCGGTGGTTGCTGACAGGCGAGGCTTCGAGTTCCACGGCGCGGAGGATCCGCTCGGAGCAGGACACTTGCGGTGTGCGGCAGGCCATCGCCTTCGAACCGCTGCCGGTGGTCTGCGTGATGCCTGACGAGCCATTTCGGCGGAGCGCATCCTGCTCCGCACGGTGATGGGGACAGCGGAGCCGGCCCCGCGGCGCGTGGGCGCCTCAACCGTGTCCGCCCAGCACGATCTTCCACACTCGGGTCGCCACCTGGAGGTTGAGCCGGTCCTCGACGTTCGCGAGGTCGTTGCCGCTGATGTCGCGGATGCGCTGGAGCCGGTAGCGCAGCGTGCTGCGGTGGATCGCGAGGGATTCGGCGGTCTCGTCGTAGTTGCCGCCGCAGTCGAAGTACCGGGACAGGGTCTCCACCATGGCCGTGTGGTGCTGAGAGTCGTAATCGATGAGCTGCCCGAGCCACTCGTGGACGAACGTCTCCAGTTCCCGGTAATCGTTGCCAGGTCCCAGGATGCGGTAGAGGCCGAGCTCGTCGAAGAACGTCGTGCCGTAGCGCTCGCGGGAGTGGCGGCGCACTTCCAGAGCGCGCTGCGCCTCCTGGTAGCGGTGGGGGATGTCGTCCAGGGAGTCGCAAGGGGCGCTCACCCCGATCGTCCCGGACCGTGTTCCGGTCTCCCGGGCGAGCGCCTCGTACAGCGCGCGGGCGTGCGGCCTGTCGTCGGCGACCAGGACCACGTGGTCGGAACGTCGGGTCAGCAGCGAGCGCATGCCCACGGCAGAGGCCGCCCGGCCCACGGTCTGCGCGAAGGAGTCGTCCGCAGTCCGGTTCGACCACTGCACCACGACGACGTAGTGGCTGCGGTGCAGGTCGTGTCCGACTGCCTCGGACCGGGCGTAGGCGCTCGCCTCGTCCGTGCCTGCCAGGAGGTCGTCGACCAGCTCGCGGTGCAGCCTCAGCTCCACTTCGGCCAGATTGCGCAGGTGCGTCAGCTCCGGGGCGAGTGACGCGGCAGCGTGCTCCAGCGCGAGCACGGTGTGCTCGTCCGCCTCGTCCCGGGCATCGACCAGGGCCAGCACGCCCAGGATCTCGCCGTGCGGGCGGATCAAGGTGATCAGCCGGTCCCTTATCCGCACCGGCCCGGCCTGACGGGCGACGGCGTGCAGCATTTCGTCCTGGCGCACGGGGTCCGGTTCGGGATAGGGGACGGGGCGGCTGGGGCCGGTCCAGGACCTCAGCCGACCGAAGCGGTCCTCGACCAGCGCGGGAAGTCCAGTGAGCCTGTGCAGTGCGCGGGTGACAGCTTCCTCGCCGTCACCCGAGGCAGCTACACCGGCCATGAACGCGTGCACGGCTCGCTCGTAGCCCAGCTCAGCCACCACAGAGATCAGCTGCCGTTGGAGGGCTGTCCGTTCCTGCCTCAGTCGGTGCAGCTCCAGCGCGTCCTCGCATCGGCGGCGATGTGCGAAAGCGACTGACAGCGCAGCAGCGGTGTGCCGGACGAGCGTGGCGAGCAGAGATCGCTCGGCCTCGGTGGGCCGGGAGCGGGACGTCACCACGAGGTAGCCGTGGAGTCCCTCAAGTCCGCGTAGCCCCAGGGCCCGGCCCCAGGGCCTGCCGGGTACGGTCACAGGGCCGTCCTGCTCGGTCAGCTCCCGCACCCTCCGGTCCATGGCCAAGGCATGGATCCGCCCGTTCCTCGGGCTGGGGATCAGATCGCCGTCCACCTTGAGGTATCCGGCCTCGGCGCTGTACGGCCCTGCGGCGGCTATGTGGTCCATGGCCAGGCGCAGGATCTCGCCTTCGTCCCAGGTGCCGAACAGGGCGCGGGAGAGCGCCATCAGTTCGTGGAGGGCATGGTCAGCCGGGGCTGGAGCGGGTGGGCGACGCTCTTTCCGCGCGGTCCTGGGGTGCCGCCCAGCGCTGCCCTGCGGAAGGCTGCCCTCCCGGTCGGAGCGCCGGCGGTACAGGTTGTGCGCCCGGCTGTCGACCATGGGATCACTCCGTTCTCTCCAACCCTACAGGGAGGCGAGTGGTGTTTCGCGTACCCGCCCACGGGTCGACTTATCCGATATACGCAGATAGTCCCTTTCGTACTCGTGGGGGGACCGGACCCGTGCATTTCTGACTCGCCAGGCGCAGGCGTGGAGCCACTCGGCTCGCCACCCTGGGGAGTGTTCGAAGACCGCCGTGCGCGCCGGCAGGAAGGGCTGAGCGATGACCGAGCAGCATCGCAGGCCGGTTGCCTCGTACAAGACGTACCGGGAAGCCGAACACAGCGTTCACCACCTCTCCGACCAGGGGTTTCCCGTGAAGGCGGTGGCGATCACCGGCCAGGACGTGCGCGTGGCCGAGCAGGTGATCGGCCGGGTGGACTACGGCAGGGCCGCGGACGAGCGGTGCGCTCTCCGGTGTCCCGATCGGCTGGCGGTTCGGCCTTGTGAACTGGCTCGACCTGGTCGTCTCCGCCCGGCTCCTCACCCTGTACGGGCTGATCTTCGGAGTGATCGGCGGTGCGCTGTTCGGCATGCTGCTGCAGGCCCTGCAGGGCGGTCGCCGGGATTTCGCCTCGCTCCGCTCGATGCAGCCGAGCCGGTACGAGGTCGTGGTGGACGAGGCGGTCGCCGACGAGGCTGTACGGCTGATCGGCGGGCTGCAGACCACCGGCGAAGGTTCCCCCCGTACCTGCCGGCGGAGGTTCCAGTCGTACCTGAACGAACGTGATCCGGGGAGTCGGCGCAGGCGCCGGACCGGGAGGAGTTCCTCATGGCGAAGGCAGTGGGCATCGACCTGGGCACCACCAACTCGGTGATCGCCGTGTGGGAGGGCGGCGAGCCGTCCGTCGTGCCCAACAGCGAGGGCAACCGCACGACACCGTCCGTGGTGGCCTTCACCGATACTGGCGAGCGCCTGGTGGGCCAGCTGGCCCGGCGCCAGGCGATCCTCAACCCGAAGGGCACCATCTACTCGGCCAAGCGGTTCATCGGCCGGCACTTCGACGAGATCTCCGACGAGGCCAGGGCGGTGGCGTACGACGTCGTCGAGGGCGACGGCGGGGCGGCCCGCTTCAAGGTGCGCGACAAGCTGTACGCGCCTGAGGAGATCAGCGCCCAGGTGCTGCGGAAACTCGCCGACGACGCTTCCAAGCAGCTGGGGGAGCGGGTCACGGAGGCGGTCATCACGGTGCCCGCCTACTTCAATGACGCTCAGCGCACCGCCACCAAGGACGCCGGACGGATCGCGGGACTGGAGGTGCTGCGGATCATCAACGAGCCGACGGCGGCGGCCCTCGCGTACGGCATGGACAAGAAGCAGCACGAGACCGTCCTCGTCTTCGACCTGGGCGGCGGCACCTTCGACGTGAGCATCCTCGACGTCGGCGACGGCGTGGTGGAGGTGCGCTCCACCGCCGGCGACAGCCACCTGGGCGGCGACGACTTCGACCGGCGTCTCGTGGATTACCTCGCGGACGACTTCCAGAAGGAGAACGGCATCGACCTGCGCAAGGACCCGCAGGCGCTGCAACGCCTCTTCGAGGCGGCGGAGAAGGCCAAGACCGAGCTCAGTTCGGTGACGCAGACGCAGGTGAGCCTGCCGTTCATCACCGCCGACGCGTCGGGCCCCAAGCATCTCACCGACTCGATCATGCGGTCCACGTTCGAGCAGATCACCAGCGACCTGGTGGAGCGGTGCCTGGGACCGGTCCAGCAGGCCATGGCCGACGCCAAGGTCGGCGAGAGCGACATCGACGAGGTCATCCTCGTCGGCGGTTCCACACGTATCCCGGCGGTCCAAGCCCTCGTGCGTCGGCTGACCGGCGGCAAGGAACCCAACATGAGCGTCAACCCCGATGAGGTCGTCGCCCTGGGCGCCGCGATCCAGGCCGGGGTGCTCAAGGGCGAGGTCAAGGACGTCCTGCTGCTGGACGTCACACCCCTGTCGCTGGGTGTCGAGACGCGCGGTGGCGTGATGACGAAGATCATCGAGCGGAACACCACCATCCCCGTGCGCCGCGCCGAGACCTTCTCCACCGCCGAGGACAACCAGCCCGCCGTCGACATCGTCGTCCTCCAGGGCGAGCGCGAACGAGCCGCCGACAACCGGGTGCTCGGCCGGTTCCAGCTCACCGACATCCGCCCGGCGCCGCGGGGCGAACCACAGATCGAGGTCACCTTCGACATCGACGCCAACGGCATCCTCAACGTCAAGGCCCGCGACCGGGACACCGGCAAGGAACAGGGCATCACCATCAGCGAGAGCTCCAACCTCGACCGCAGTGAGGTTGAACGCATGGTCCAGGAGGCCGAGCGCAACCGGGGCCAGGACCAGGCACTCCGTGAGGCCGTCGACGCCCGCAACGAGCTCGACGCCGTCGCCTACCAGGTCGAGAAGCGCCTCTCCGAACTGGGCGACGCAGCGCCCGCGCACGAGAAGGCACGCGCCGAGATGCTCGTGTCCGACGCCCGGGCGGCGGTCAAGGAAGAGGCGGGTGCGGAGCGCGTGCGGCCCCTGACCTCCGAACTCCAGCAGGTGCTCGCCGGGCTGGCGGCCCATCAGGGCGCCGCTGCCACGGGCGGTCCCGGCCAGGACACCACCGGGGGCGGCGCGACCGGTGGCCCGGGCGGCGCTGGCGGTGACGAAGACGTCATCGATGCCGAGTTCGACAAGGACTGAGGCGCGCCATGCCCAGCCGCCCCCAGGAACCCGACCGGGCCGCGTCGGAGCCGGTCGAACCGGTCCCGGAAGGCGCCGTACGCCCTCCGCGCGGGGATTTGCCGCAACCGGGCCCGTCGCCCCGGCCGGAAGCGGCGAACGACGAACCGGGACCCGACGCCGCCCGCCCCACGCCTGCCGAGGACGAGTACACGACCGCGATCCAGGAACTGGAGGACCGCTGGCGGCGCGCGCTCGCCGACCTCGACAACCTTCGCAAGCGCCACGCCAGGGAACTGGAGCGGGAGCGGACGGTCGAGCGTTCCCGCACGGCGGCCGCCTTCCTGCCCGTCCTCGACAACCTCGAGCTCGCCCTGACCCATGCCGGCGCCGATCCGGGTGCGATCGTGGAGGGCGTCCGGGCCGTACGCGACCAGGCGGTGAACGTCCTCGAACTGCTCGGCTACCCGCGGCACGCGGAGACCGGTGTCGCCTTCGACCCGGCCCGGCACGAGGTGGTCGGCGTCGTCCAGGACCCCGACGCCCCGCCGGGCACCGTCGTCGAGGTGCTGCGCCCCGGCTACGGGGACGGCGAGCGGCAGCTCAGGCCCGCCGCGGTGACGGTCGCGAAGCGGGAGTGACCGGTCATGGCACGGGACTTCTACGAGGTGCTGGGCGTGTCGCGGACCGCGAGCCAGGACGAGATCCAGCAGGCATATCGCAAGCTCGCCCGCAAGTACCACCCCGACGTCAACAAGGACCCCGGGGCGGAGGAGCGTTTCAAGGACCTCAACGAGGCATACAGCGTCCTGTCGGACCCGAAGACCCGGGCCCGTTACGACCGCTTCGGCGAGGACTTCCGCAAGATCCCCGAGGACTTCGACGAACGGGTCGCGGCCGGAGCGGGCGGCGGCTTCCGCGCGCGGAGGACCGCGGGCGCGGGCGGCCCCCGTGTCCGGTACACCACCGGCTTCGGCGACGACTTCGGAGCGGAGGGCATCGACATCGAGGACCTGCTCGGCTCCATGTTCGGAGCCGGCGCCGCCCGAGGTGGCGTCCCCGGAGCGGACCAGGAGGCCGAACTGCCGCTCACCGTCGAGGAGGCGTACCGAGGCGGCCGTCGCACCGTCACGCTCGCCGGTCCCACGGGGCAGCCGCGGCGGTACGAGGTCGACGTGCCACCAGGTGTCACCGACGGGCAGCGCATCCGGCTGTCGGGCGAGGGCGGCCGGGGCAGTGGTGACGCCGCCGCGGGCGACCTGTACCTGCGGGTACATATCCAGCCCCACCCCCGGTTCCGGCTGGACGGCCGCGACGTGCACGTACAGGTCCCGGTCGCCCCGTGGGAGGCGGCCCTGGGTGCGACCGTGCCGGTGCCCACCCCCGGCGGCGGCACGGCCAAGGTCACGGTGCCCGCCGGCTCGTCCAGCGGCCGGCGGCTGCGGCTGCGCGGCGAGGGCATGCCGAACCCGCGAGGCGCGAACGGCGACCTGTACGCCGAACTCCGTGTCATGGTGCCTCCCGCCCTCGGCGACCGGGAGCGCGAACTGTTCGAGGAGCTCGCCGCCACCTCCTCGTTCGACCCCAGGAGGACGCGATGAACGACCGACCCGCGGGAGCGGCAGGCATCGGCCGGGCCGGCGTGGGCGACCGTCCGGTACGAACGGGCGCCGACATCACCGCCTCAACGGCGGTCCGGTACGCGCTCGTGCCTGTCCCCAGGCTCTCGCTGGACACCGTGGCCCGTCGCTCGGGCCTCCACCCCGATCTGATCCGCCGGTTCGTCGCCCTCGGCCTGGTCGACGCCGAACGCGACTCCGCGGGGCGACTGGTGTTCGACCCCACGGCCCCGGCGGTCCTCGCCCGTATCCAGCGACTGCGCACCGGACTCTGCCTCAACTACGCATCCATCGGCCTGGTGCTCGACCTGCTCGACCGCATCAGCCTGCTCGAAGCCGCCCTGCGCGGCCGCGGCACGAGGAGTGAAACACCCCCATGGACATGAACCGTCTCACCCAGAAGTCCCAGGAAGCCCTGCAGGAGGCCCAGAGCGCGGCCGTCCGCATGGGGCAGACCGAGGTCGACGGGGAACACCTGCTGCTCGCGCTTCTCGATCAGGAGGACGGTCTGATCCCGCGGTTGCTGCAACAGGCCGGCACCGAGCCGAAGGAGCTGCGCGCTGCCGTGCGCGAGGAACTCTCCCGCCGTCCGAAGGTCACCGGCCCCGGCGCGGCACCCGGCCAGGTCTTCGTCACCCAACGCCTCGCCCGCCTGCTCGATGACGCCGAACGGGAGGCCAAACGCCTCAAGGACGAGTACGTGTCCGTGGAGCACCTACTGCTCGCCCTGGTCGAGGAGGGCTCTTCAACCGCCGCCGGGCGACTGCTCAAAGAGGCCGGCATCACCAGGGACTCGTTCCTGAGCGCGCTCACCCAGGTCCGCGGCAACCAGCGCGTCACCTCCGCCAACCCCGAAGTGGCCTACGAGGCTCTGGAGAAGTACGGCCGCGATCTCGTCGCCGAGGCCAGGGCCGGCAGGCTCGACCCGGTCATCGGGCGGGACGCCGAGATCCGCCGCGTCACCCAGATCCTCAGCCGCAAGACCAAGAACAACCCCGTCCTCATCGGCGACCCCGGCGTCGGCAAGACCGCCATCGTCGAGGGCCTGGCCCAGCGCATCGTTCGCGGCGACGTCCCCGAAGGACTCCGCGACAAGACGGTGTTCGCCCTCGACATGGGCTCCCTGGTCGCCGGCGCCAAGTACCGCGGTGAGTTCGAGGAACGCCTCAAGGCCGTGCTCAGCGAGGTCAAGGCCGCCCAAGGGCGCATCCTGCTCTTCGTCGACGAACTGCACACCGTCGTCGGCGCGGGCGCCGCCGAAGGGGCCATGGACGCGGGCAACATGCTCAAGCCGATGCTCGCCCGCGGCGAACTCCACATGATCGGCGCCACCACCCTCGACGAGTACCGCAAGCACATCGAGAAGGACGCCGCTCTCGAACGCCGCTTCCAGCAGGTCCTGGTCGACGAGCCGAGCGTGGAGGACACCATCTCCATCCTGCGCGGACTGCGCGAACGCCTCGAGGTCTTCCACGGCGTGAAGATCCAGGACACCGCGCTGGTCTCCGCGGCCACCCTCAGCCACCGCTACATCACCGACCGGTTCCTGCCCGACAAGGCCATCGACCTCGTCGACGAGGCGTGCGCCCGGCTGCGCACCGAGATCGACTCGATGCCCGCCGAACTCGACGAGATCACCCGCCGCGTCACCCGCCTGGAGATCGAGGAGGCGGCCCTGTCCAAGGAGACCGACCCCGCCAGCAAAGCCCGACTGGAGGAACTGCGCAGGGAACTGGCCGACCTGCGCGGCGAGGCCGACGCCAAACACGCCCAGTGGGAGGCCGAACGGCAGGCCATCCGCCGCGTGCAGGAACTGCGCCAGGAACTGGAGCAGGTCCGCCACGAAGCCGAGGAGGCCGAACGCGCCTACGACCTCAACCGAGCCGCAGAACTGCGCTACGGCCGCCTTCAGGACCTGGAGCGCCGGCTCACCGCAGAGGAGGAGCAACTGGCCGCCAAACAAGGACAGAACCGGCTGCTGCGGGAGGTCGTCACCGAGGAGGAGATCGCCGAGATCGTCGCCGCCTGGACCGGCATCCCCGTCGCCCGTCTCCAGGAGGGCGAACGCGAGAAACTGCTGCGCCTCGACGAGATCCTGCGCGAGCGGGTCATCGGCCAGGACGAGGCCGTCAAGCTCGTCGCCGACGCCATCATCCGCGCCCGCTCCGGCATCCGCGACCCACGCCGCCCCATCGGCTCGTTCATCTTCCTCGGCCCCACCGGCGTCGGGAAGACCGAGCTGGCCAAGACCCTCGCCCGGGCCCTGTTCGACTCCGAGGAGAACATGGTCCGCCTCGACATGAGCGAGTACCAGGAACGTCACACCGTCAGCCGGCTCATGGGCGCACCGCCCGGATACGTCGGCTACGAGGAAGGCGGCCAGCTCACCGAGGCCGTACGCCGCAAGCCGTACTCGGTCGTGCTGTTCGACGAGATCGAGAAGGCGCACACCGATGTCTTCAACACCCTGCTGCAGATCCTCGACGACGGCCGCATCACCGACGCTCAGGGCCGCACGGTCGACTTCCGCAACACCGTGATCATCATGACGTCCAACATCGGCTCCGAGCACCTCCTCGACGGCGCCACCGCCGAGGGCGAGATCAAGCCCGACGCCCGCGCCCTGGTGATGGGCGAGCTGCGCGGGCACTTCCGCCCGGAGTTCCTCAACCGCGTCGACGACATCGTGCTGTTCAAGCCGCTCGGTGAGCGGCAGATCGAGCGCATCGTGGAACTGCAGTTCGACGAACTGCGCCGCCGCCTCGCCGAACGCCGCATCACGGTCGAACTCACCGATGCTGCCCGGGAAGTGATCGCCCACCAGGGCTACGACCCGGTGTACGGGGCCCGCCCGTTGCGCCGCTATATCTCCCACGAGGTCGAGACGCTGGTCGGGCGGTCCCTGCTACGCGGCGACGTCCAGGACGGCGCGACGGTCCGCGTCGACGCCGAACACGGAGAGCTGGTGGTCACCTACGACCAGCCCGAGGACGTGAAGGGAGCGAGGGCGGCATGAGCACGATGCAGGCGACGACCGTCAGTTGTCCGAACTGCGGGCGGACCAACCGGGTGCCCGTGTCCGCGGAGGGCCGCCCCAAGTGCGGCCACTGCAAGCAGCCCCTACCGTGGATGGTGGACGCGGGCGACGACGACTTCACCGAGGTCGCCGAGCGGGCCGACGTCCCCGTCGTGGTCGACCTGTGGGCCACCTGGTGCGGCCCCTGCCGCATGGTGAGCCCCGCGCTGGAGAAGGTCGCCGCCGATCTCGCGGGAACGATCAAGCTGGTCAAGGTCGACATCGACAAGAACCCGCGCCTGGCGCGGCGGTTCGAGGTCCAGGCGGTACCGACGCTGCTGGTCCTCGACAAAGGACAGGCCATCGCCCGGCAGTCGGGTGCCGCGCCTGCCCCTGCCCTACGGCGGTGGGTGGAGCAGTCGATCGCGGGCCGCGCACCGGCCGGGAAAGGGTGATCGGCCATGACCGTACGAACGGACCCCCACCTCGCCCTCGTACGCCCCGTCGCCCCGCGTGCCCCGGGGTGCGAGGAGTGCCTGGCCATGCGTTCCCCCTGGGTCCACCTCAGGCTCTGCCTGACCTGCGGGCACGTCGGCTGCTGTGATTCCTCGCCGAACCGGCACGCCCGCCGTCACGCCGCCGCCGACGGCCATCCGATCGTGGCGTCGCTGGAGCCCGGCGAGGACTGGCGGTGGTGCTTCGTCCATGAGGCGTTCGTGTGATGCCCGGCGACGAGACGCGGCCCGGCGCAGCGCCTGTGCCGGACGGGGCGGAGGAGAGCGTCCCCTTCGAGACGCCCGACATCTACGGCGCCTATCCCCGCCTGTCGGACGACCAGATGGCCCGCCTGGCGCAGCACGGCTGGCGGCACGTGGTCGACGCCGGTGACGTGCTGATCCGGGAGGGGGAGCGGTGCGAGACGTTTTACGTCGTCCTCAGTGGTTCGGTCGCCATCGTCGAGGGCTACGGCACGCCCGATGAACACCTGCTACGCGTGCACGGTCCCGGCCGCTTCATCGGCGAACTCGGCCTCCTGAACGGACAGGTGGCCTTCTACACCGCCGTGGTCAGGGAGCCCGGCGAGATTCTCGCCCTGTCCATGGACCAGCTGCGTGACCTGGTGACCCGTGACTCCATCCTTGGTGATGTGGTGCTGCGCGCCTGCCTGGGCCGCCGTGCTCTGCTTGTCGGGCAGGGCGCCGGTTTCCGCATCATCGGCTCGCGCTATTCGCCCGACACCCGGCGGCTGCGCGAGTTCGCCGCCCGCAACCGGCTGCCGCACCGCTGGATCGATCTGGAGACGGACGAGGAGGCCGAGGCGCTGCTGCGCCGCTTTGCGGTCGGTCCGGAGCAGACGCCGCTGGTGATCTGGCGGGACACGACCTTGCTGCGCAATCCGAGCAACGCCGAACTGGCCCGGTTCATCGGCCTGCCATCCCTGCCGTCGAGCAACGGCCACGGCGATCTCCTGATCGTCGGCTCCGGTCCGGCCGGTCTCGCCGCCGCGGTGAACGCCGCCTCGGAGGGCCTCGGCACGACCGTGGTCGAGGCGATGGCCACCGGCGGCCAGGCCGGGACGTCCTCCCGCATCGACAACTGCTTCGGTTTCCCCTCCGGCGTCTCCGGCGCCGAACTCACCGAGCGCGCTGTGCTCCAGGCGGGCAAGTTCGGCGCCCGGATCAGCGTCCCGGCGGAGGCGGCCCGGCTAGAACCGCGGGGCGGCCACTACGCCGTCAGGTTCGCCGACGGCAGCGAGATCACCGCCCGTACCGTCGTCCTGGCAACCGGCGCCCGCTACCGCCGCCTCCATGTGCCCGGCATCGAACCGTTGGAGGGCGCGAGCGTCCACTACTCGGCGACCCTCTACGAGGCCCAGCAGTGCCGTACCGACCCGGTGGCGGTGGTCGGCGGCGGCAACTCCGCAGGTCAGGCCGTGCTCTTCCTGGCCGGGTACGCACCGCAGGTCTATCTGCTCGTCCGTGGGCCGAGCCTCGAGGCGCACATGTCCCGCTACCTGATCGATCAGATCGAGCGCCACGCGCGTGTGCGCGTACTGCTGCACACCGAGATGACCGAGGCACTCGGCGGCAAGGCGCTGGAGGCGGTCACCGTGGTCGACCACCGTACGGGAGAGCACCGCCACCTCGCGGTGCGGGCCCTGTTCGTCTTCACCGGCGCAGACCCTCACACCGAGTGGCTGTCCGGCGCGCTCGCCCTCGACGCGCGTGGCTACGTGCTCACCGGCGCGGAGGCGCAGGCGTGCTCCGTTCCCGAACTGTGGCAGAGCCAGGGCCGCGACTGTCTGACGTTGGAGACCAGCCTGCCTGGCGTCTTCGCTGCCGGCGACGTCCGCAGTGGCTCGGTGAAGCGTGTGGCCTCCGCGGTCGGCGAAGGCGCGATGAGCATCCACTTCGTGCACCGCTACCTGGGTCACACGGCCGCGCACGGCGGCACCGACAGCTCCCCGTACACCCGTCCGAAGGAGTCCGCTTGGCTCGCGTGACGCCCAGCGGGCGAGGAGATCACGAGAAGGAGGCGATGGTGATGACCATGCCCGTCCGGCGCCCCCGCGGTGGCGCAGTGCAGGACAGGCCCCTTGGCTGGGCACGCGATCCGCTGACGCAGTTCGACCAACTGCTCGGCGAGATGAGCGGACTGATCGAATCCACGGTGGGAGGCGTGGCGCCCGCAATCGCGTGGACACCCCTGGCGGATGTCACGGAGTCCGACGACGCCTTCCACGTCGAGATCGAACTCCCCGGCGTCAAGAGCAAGGACATCGACGTCGAAGCCAACGGCCAGGAGTTGGTGGTCACCGGAGAGATCAAGGAGAAGGAACGCAAAGGCGTCCTGCGCCGGAGCACCCGCCGCACCGGAGCCTTCGAGTACCGGCTGCGGCTGCCCGGAGAGGTCGACACCGAAAAGATCAATGCGCAGATGTCGGACGGGGTGCTCGCCATCACCGTCCCTAAGGCCGAGGTCGCAAAGCCCCGGCACATCGAGATCAGCGAGACGAGTGAAAGCACCGAGAGCAGCGGCTGAGACGCGAACGCCGCGGTTCCGGGCCCATCCGGCACTGCGGCCGGGTCGGCGGGCCTCGACACCCGGGGCGGCTCATGGATGACGTCCCGCGTCACAACCCCTCACGGCGGCGGAGACTCGGCACGCGGCTCCCCACCGGCTCCCCACCGGCTTCCTTCCGGCGCCGCAGACGCCAGGCGCACAGCAGCCGAAGGGGGAGCCAGTCCCAACGGCGCTCGTCGGCCCATGTCCGCCTGGTCCTCGCGGCCGAATGCCCGTGCCTAACGCTCGGCGGCCCGGGGGTTGCGTCCATGGAGATGGTGTACGGGTTCGACCTGATCCGGGGGTTCGCTCCGGCATCGGGATGAGGCCTGCATAGACGAACGGCCACCGGCTGATCTTCGAAGTGTCGAAGCCAGCATCGGCCGGTCCGCCGAGCACGCCTGCGACGGCGGGCAGCTCAGGAGCTGTCGTTGTCCTTCGGACAGCCGGCCCAGCAGTCCGGCCCCCATGGCTGGCCTCTCCCTGGTTCGTGCCCATCACAGAAGTCAGCTCTCGGGTTCTCCCTCCGCTGCCTGGAACGACTTGGTCCAGGTTCGCGCCGCATTGGCAGTAGGACTGCTCGACCAGCTCATCATCCTCGGGCACCGCCATGCCCCGGCTAAACGACGGAGTGACCGGCCTGATCCGCCAGGCGCCCGACGAACTGCCGGAGGCACTGGAGGCCGTGGGGACTCAACCCTGCGCAATGCCGCGAGAGCGTCGTGGACCGGTTCCAGCCGGACGCCATGGCGGCCGGCTAGGAGGCGGTGTATCTGCGGCTGGCCATCACAGACCCAAAGCCTCCGGCAGTATCCGCCGATGAACAGGGCGCCGCTGCGGCCAAGGACCTGCAGCCCGTGGCCTGAGGCCCCTGCCTGCGCGGGTATGGCGTTGCAGATGTGCGGCGCCATACCCGCCGCTTGTCGGAGACTGAGCTACGCTCGGCATCCACCGACGTCAGCGTCTGGTCCTTGGAGTACCGGTGCCACGGCTGCGCTCTCCGGCTCTTGCGGTCACGGATCAGGGGGCTGCCACTCGAACATCAAGATCGTGGCGTCGTCGCTGAGTTTGTTGTGCCGATGCTCGAGGATGGCGTGGATGAGCAGGCGCAGCGCTTCCGGGGCGCTCTGCCCTGCTGCGGTCGACCGGATGATGTAGTCGGTGAAGCGTTCCAGGCCGAACTCTTCGCCCGCCTCGTCGCGTGACTCTACGACGCCGTCTGAGTAGAGCAGTATTCGGTCACCGGGTTCGAGGCTGACCTCGTGCACCTGACGGACGGTCCCGGCGAGACTGATGGGCAGACCCAAAGGAGGCTCAGGTGGCCGCTCCAAGGCATTGTGGAGCAGGCGGTGGCGACGGATGAGCAACGGAGGCGGGTGGCCGCAGTTGCACCAGCGCAGCACACCGGTGGGCATGCGCAACTGGGTGAAGACACCCGTGCAGAACTGCTCCGGAAGCCACTTGGCCAGCGCCTCGTCCACGGTGCCCGCGAGTTCGTTCAGGTCTGCCCCGCTGCGCCGGGCGTTACGGCAGCCTGCCATGGCGACAGAGGTGGCAAGTCCGGACGCCAGGTCGTGCCCCATGCCGTCAAGGATTGTGGCGTGCAGAACGTCCTCGGTGAACGCATGGTCGAAAGCATCGCCGCCCAGTTCGTACGCAGGCTCCAGAACCGCCGTCGAAACGACCCGCCCGGTGCCGATCGATCGGGGAGGGAGAAAAGCCCTCACCATCTCTGAGGTGAAAACCTTCCGCAGTTGATCGTCAGGCTGCGGGAGGTTCGGCGGTGACCTGGTAGCCGAGGTCGCGGAGTCTGGCCAGGTGGTGGGCGGCCTGGCGGTCGGGGGAATGGCGCCGGGTGAAGTAGTCGGCGCCCAGGTCCTGGTAGGGCTGGCCGCGGTCGAGCATGTGGTAGATCGCGACGATGATGGAGTGCTCCACCGCCTTGAGGGCGCGGGCGTGTCCGCGGCGGGGTTTGATCCGCTGGTACTGGGCGTGCAGATAGCTGCCCTTGGAGCGGATCGCGGCCATGGCGCACTCGTGCAGGGCGGCCCCGAGCCATTTGGGTCCTTTGCGGGAGCGGCCGGTGCGGGACTTGCCGGCCGATTCCCAGTTGCCGGGGCAGACCCCGGCCCAGGAGGCGAGGGCCTTGGCCGAGCCGAAGCGGCTCATGTCCGTGCCGATCTCGCCGGTCAGCATCTGGGCGGTGCGCAGGCCGATGCCGGGGATGGTGACCAGCAGCTGGAGCTGGGCCAGGTGCGGGGCCAGGACGGCTTCGATCTCCTCGCCGAGGCGGGTGATCGCCTCGTCCAGGTACTCCAGTTTGGCCAGGATCTCCGCGACGAGCACCCCGTGGACGTGGCCGAACCGGCCGTCCAGGGCCCTGCGCAGGAGCGGGATCTTGGAGCGGAGCCTGCCTTTGGCCAGGTCGGAAAGGACCTGTGGGTCACGGGTGCCCTCGGTCAGGGCGGCCATCATGGCCCGCCCGGAGACGCCGAGGATGTCGGTGGCGACCGAGGACAGTTTCACCCCGGCGTCCTGCAGGACCTTGTCCAGGCGCTGGGCCTCGCGGCCGCGTTCGTCGATCTGAGCCTTGCGGTAGCGGGTGAACATCCGCGTTTCGCGGATGTCCCTGGGCGGCACGAAACTCGGTTTGACCAGCCCGTGCTGGATGAGCTGGGCGATCCAGGCCGCGTCGGCGACGTCGGTCTTGCGCCCGGGGACGTTGTGCATGTGCCGGGCGTTCAGGAGCCAGCACTCGGCCGCGTCCTCCAGCGCGTAATACACGGGCTTCCAGTAGACGCCGGTCGATTCCATCCCGATCAGGGTGACCTGATAGGCCGTCAGCCAGTCGCGCAGCGCGAGCAGGTCCGGCCAGGTGGTGCCGAACGTCTGGGTGACTCCCTCGGGCGGTTCCTCGGGGACGCGGACGTTGGCCACCACGGTGTCGCGGTGGACATCCAGCCCGGCACAGCGTTCGACGATCTCCTCCATGACTCCTCCCCTGTGGTGCCTCGGACGGCGTCGCCCGCCCCGTGGGAGGCCCCCTTCTCGAAGAGTCTGAGGTTCGTGCTCGCAGCAACCACATCACGTGCCCCGGACCACCCGCGCCACACTGTTGATCGGGCTCCAGGGCACCACAGAGTCCCGGCGTCAGCGGGGCGTGCACCACCCAGTTTTCATCCACCGCAGGAGGCACGACAAGGCCCGGGATCACTGTGGGCAAGTGCATCGGCCTGGTGCGCATGCGCTGTGCGATGGTGTCGCTGTAGGTGCGCTTGGATGTGATGATCAGTGCGAGGAGCAGCGCCGTCGTTCGACACCGCCGTAGCTTGAGCCCGTCCAGGGTGCTCATGTTCAGCTCTACGACACCCAGCCGCTCCGCCCCGTCGGCCAGGGGCAGCCATACCTGCAGACCGCCGGAGGGGCCTTCTTCCACCCGGAGAGAGTCGGTGCGGTAGGCCCATCCGGCCAGCGAGGTGTCGAGCTCCAGTTCCGGCTCGCTTTCGACAAGCGGCACCAGCAATCTTTGCTGGATGTCGACCAGATAGATAACGGCCCTGCCCAGACCCACGGCCTCGGCATACCGGTTCAGGACCACGGGCAGTTCCGCAGGTGATGCCAGCTGGGCTGCTCTGACCAGTTCCTCCAGCAGCCGCTCCCCGGACCCGACGGACATGTTCCTGTCCATGCCTTCGATGATCCCTGCGAGGTCGAGCCGCCACAATCTGAGCTCTGGGACACCCGGGATGCGGACCGATCAGCCTGGGGTGCTGGGGCTTGCCCTTGCGGATCGGTCGGGCTTCGGGACCGACTTACGACACCAGCCGGTAGGGGATCGTGCGGATCCCCGCAAGCCTCACAGCGGTCAGCTCCAGCAGCCGGCGGGTGCCCGCCGCGGTCTCGGCCAGCTCACCGACCAGGACCGCTTTCGGGAGCACCTTGGACGTGGACGAGGGCCTGCGGCGAGCCAGCAGATGGTTGCGGCAGCCGAGGAAGCAGAGCGCGCTGACGCTGTTTGGCCGTGGTCTGCACCGCCTGGTCCGGTCGCCACTCACAACAGGAGGTCGAAGACGGCTCGGGTCTCGTCCCAGTGCTGGGTCTGGGGGTTCTTCAGGTCGGGGTGGAGGATCTTGAAGCACTGAGCAAGGGCCAGGCTGAGTCCGCCGATGATGTCCGGATAGGCCGCCTCGGTCTCCTCGTCGGGCGTGCGGTCCAGAGCAGGGTGGGTGGCGAGCTGTTCCAGGATCGGTTTGAGTTCTACATCCTGGTCGATCTTCCGGAAGTGGTGAATGCTCTCCTGCAGGCCTTTCGTGATCGGTAGGTCACAGGTCCGGATGATGTCGCGCCCGTTGGCCTTGGCAGTGGCCTGGGCGACGGTCAGCAGGTCATAGAGCTTGGCGTCGACGAAGTCGCTGTAGCGCTTCAGATCGTTCTTGTCGACGTCCAGCCCCGCGGCCGCGCGGAAGAACCTTTCGAACCTGGCGATGGACATCACGGTCATGACGGCAACCTCCGGCTGCGGGGCCGGGGTGGCTCCCGGCCCCTGGGCTTCCCATTCAGCCTGGCCGACAGGGCGCGCGAACGCATGCGCATGTCGGGCTCAATTAGCCTCCCTGTATTGCCCTGCCAGGCCCAGGTGTCCGGCTGCCCGGGGTGTCGGACGGGCGTGCGGATCGACAGCACGGCGAACACCGTGTCGCGGAGCGGCCCCACGTAAAGGGTGACCCCAGATGTCACTGCACACGAGGCCGAACGCCGCGGTGGCGAACACGCCAGCGATCGCTCGGGAGCGGCCGGTGAACAGCACAGCCACGGCCGGTTGACGCGGACCATCCCACCTAGCAGCCGCAACCGCCCGTAGACATGCGGTGCCTCGCTGGTGTACTGGATCTCCCGGGTGGCAGGGTGTTGCCGGACTCCGGGAATCGCGCTCCGAACACGCCGAGGGCCGCTCCCCTCAGCCGGTGGGCGGCGCGCATCAGGCCGAGCATGGGCAGCGACAGCAGCGCGATGTGCTCCGGTGGGCCGATCATGGCGATGACGGGGCGGATGCTGTCCAGGTAGGGCCGGGTCCGTGACCCTCTCTTCAGTCGCTTCGCGACCTCCGTTGGCCATCACGGATCGGCCACGAGGACGACGTCGAGCCGCGGCCGCTGGGGCTGACAGCCGGCGCTGGGGGGTGTGGTCATCGATCGCCCTGTACACGAGGGTGCCGGTTTGTGAGTGTAGGTCGGCCCGGGATCGCGCGTCCGCCGAGCGCGGCGCCTCCAGGAGGCGGCGGCGCGGCCGACGCGACCCGGCAGAACGTTCCGGCTAGGCTCACATTCGTGACGTGGCTGCGGGCCTTCGGGGAGGTCGTGCGATCCGGACTCACGATCGAGGAGACGCGGCTGGAACCTCTACTCGCGCTGCGTACGGCCGCTGGGGTGGCCATCGTCATCGGGCCGGCGCTGTGGCTGGTCTCCCCTGCGTATGCCGCATCCGCCGCCCTCGGTGCCTACTCCGCGGGTGGGGCCACCTTCCAGCGCACCTGGCGTCCACGCAAGGTGATCGCGCTCGGCGCGGGCGCGGGTCTGGCGCTCAGCACCTTCGTGGGCTACCTGGCGGCGGGGCGACTCGTGACGTTCTTGCCGCTGCTGGCCGTATGGGCCTTTGCCGCGGGAATGGCGTGGGCCGTCGGATCGACCGCTGGGATCGTCGCAGCGACGACCGTGGGCAGCATGCTGGTGACCATCACCCTGCCCACGAGCGTGGGGCGAGCCCTGGAGCACGCCGGGGTCATCGCGCTCGGGGGCGTGACGCAGGCCGTGCTGATCCTGCTGTTCCCGATCCGCCGTTGGGGGGCGCATCGTGACGCGCTCGCCGACGCCCTGGCCGCCGTGGCGGACTACGCCCGCCGGCTGCGGCACGACCCGACGGCCGCGTTTGACCCGGAGCCGTTGATGACGGCCCGGGACGCGGCCGCCGTGACGCCGTCACAGGCCCGAACCCGTCCCCCCGTCCTGCACGGCCCCCGGGGACTCGCCGAGCGCATTCGGCCGGTCGTCGCCGCGCTCGCCGACCCGGATGTGGGCGCCCCAGCGGAGGGACCCGGGCGGGACCGCGCGCGGGAGTTGCTCGACGCGGCCGCCGACGTCCTGGATGCGGTCGCCCGTTCGATCCGCCGCGGCACTCCCGCCGAGGTGCGGCCCGGGAGCGTGGACGTCCTGCGCGTCGACGAGGAGCACGAGGTGCTGGAGGGCCCCGCGAGGCAGGCCGCCGAGCAGCTCGTGGAACTGCTCGGCGAGGCGTTGGAGGTCGCCGGGAGTGGAGGCGCGCGCGGGAGGGCGCCCACGCTGCCCGGCCCCGCGGGCGCCGAGTTCCTGGTGCGCCCGACGATGTTCCGGCTGGTCCCGGTCGTCGTCCGGGCGGTCCGCCGTGAGCTCCGCCGGGACTCGCCCGTGTTCCGGCACGCCGTCCGCCTGGCGGCGGTGGCCACACTCGGCTATCTGATCGCCGCCCGGCTCCCCCTGGGCCACGGCTACTGGGCGCCCATCGCCTCGGTGATGGTGATGCGGCCGGATTTCCACCGGACGTACGCGCGTGCGGTGGCCCGTCTCGCCGGGACCCTGGCGGGGGTCGCGCTCGCCACCGTGATGGTGCAGGCCCTGGGACCGGATGCCCATGTGTTCGGCGCGCTGGCAGTCGTCTCGGCGGGCCTGTCGTACACGCTGAACCGTACCGGCTACGCCTACTCCCAGTGCTTCACCGCCGCGTACGTCGTCTTCCTGCTCGGCATGGGCGGCCAGGCGTGGGAGCAGACGGTCCCGGAGCGGGTGGTGCTCACCCTGCTCGGCGGGGCCCTGGCAATGCTGGCGTACGTGGTGTTCCCCGCATGGGAGACACCCCGGCTGCCGAGCCGGCTTGCGGACTGGCTCGCCGCCAACGGCCGCTATGCGGCCGCGGTGCTCCGCAACTACGCCGAACCGACCCGGGAGCATCACGCCGACATGCGCAGGGCACTGCTGGCCAGCAGGGAGGCACGTGCCGCCTGGCAAGAGGCATACGACCGGGCAAGGCAGGAACCGGTTCGCCCCAGGGGGCTGACGTCGCGCGAGGCACAGGAGGCGCAGGAGGCGCTCAAGGGGTTCGGCCGCGCGGCGATGCTCATGGAGAGCCACGTCCCGCGGGCCGACAGCCGTGTCGTCCCCGAGGCGGAGCGGTTCGCCGACGCCCTGGAGACGGACACCGCGAAGGCGGCAGTCGCCGTGCGCGAGCACAGGAATCCGGACTGGGGACGCGTGGAGGAGGCGCTCCACGCGTGGGAGGACGCCGCCAGCAATGGGAGCCCGGTCGTGCGGCGCGAGGCGGAACTGCAAAAGCAAGCCTTGGAGGACCTCGCGACGGCCGTGAGCCGCACCCCCCTGGAACGGGACGTCGGCTCTGCTCGCGAGGAGCAGCGAGTGCGGGCGGCCGCGGCGGCGGAGGGCGACGGATCAGGAGCCGCGCACCGGAGTGGGTGACGAAGTCGGCGACGGAGAGCGCCGCGCCTCCTGGAGCGGGAAGTAGTCTCCCGGCCGCGTCGAGCGCCGCCACACGTACACCGCTGTCGCCATCACGATGATCAGCCCCGCCAGGATGAGCAGTTCGATCCCCTCGACGTTCCACCGGAAGGACTTCTCCGCCTCGGCTGTCACGATGAGCACCCTGCGGATGCCGGCGATCAGGCCGACGACTAGGAAAGGCTCCGCGTCGAGGGTCTGGTTCCTGATGGTGAGGCGGACGGTGTGGAGCAGCTCGGCCACGATGAACAGCACCAGGCTGCTGTCCAGGGCGGAGAGAACGACCGTCTCCTCGTGGTACGGCCCCTGGAGCAACCGGATGACGTCATGGACGACCCCGACGGTCAGGATCCCCGCGAGCAGTACGAGGAGCGCCGCGACGACGAGGTGGATGCCGTCCTCGATGAGCTGCAGGAGGCCCTGCACCCGGCCGCCCTCGAGCTTCGGCAGAATGGGTCGCACAGTCAGCATGCTAGGGGTGCCCCGTCCCGCAGGCGCGGCGTGCTGCCGAACGGGTGGACGAGCGGATCCCTCCCTGTGTTGGCAGCCTGGGGGAAGCGGCGAGGCGCGACATCACCGAGGCCTACCAGGCGGCAGGGCAAGGGTTGTGAGGTAGCCCGACGCGGACACGAACGGCAGGAACTTGCGGCCCATCCTGGCGCCGACCCGGGGTCTGCCCTCCGATGCGGCCCGGGACCTTGCCTCCGGCCTGCGGGAGGAACCGCGCCACCGCACCGCCAGGGGCATCCGCTGGCAGACGGACACCGACGGCGCCCCTGGCGGCGAACGAGCAGGTCGGCGTGGCCGACGTGGCCGAAACGTCGGCACCCGCCTGGAGGACGGCGACTGGGCCACCAGCGTCTTCTTCACCGAACTGCCGAGCCGGGCGGAGCACAACCCGGTCCGCACCGAGGCCGACCCTGAGCACAGGGTCGCACTCCGTGGCGGGCGCACCGTGCCGGGGGACGCGAGTGCACTGGAGGTGTGTGATGAGTGCTGACCGCTCCCACGAGAGCCGTGATGGTCACGTACTGGTCCTCGATGCTGGCTCTTCGAGCCTTCACATCGCTCTGTTCGCGGCGGACGGTGAACGGGTGGCGGATCGAGACGCCTCGGAGCCCCCGGGGCCTGCTGTGGCGGCGGAACTGCGGAACTTCCTCAGCGAGGTGCCCGTTCCTGCGGCGGTTGGTCACCGCATCGTCCACAGCGGCCCGCACCTGACTGGACATGCGCTGATCGACGCACGCGTACGGGCTCTGCTGGCGGACGTCGCCGATCTCGCGCCGTTGCACGTGACCCCTGCCTTGCATGTGGTCGATGCCGCACGAGAACTCCTGCCCGACGTTCCTCATATCGCCTGCTTCGACACCGTCTTTCACAAGGATTTGCCGGCACAGGCGCGCACGTACGCCGTGCCGGAGCGATGGCGAGCCGAATACGAGCTGCGCCGGTACGGCTTCCACGGGCTTTCCTACTCGTGGGCACTGCAGAGGACGGCGCAGGCCCTGGGCCGACCCGTCGACAACCTCCAGGTCGTGCTCGTGCACATGGGCGGCGGCTGCTCGGCCTGCGCCGTGCGGAACGGACGCAGCGTGGACACCACCATGGGCCTCACTCCGCTGGAAGGCCTGGTGATGAGTCGGCGCAGCGGCAGTCTCGACCCCGGCGCGCTGCTGTGGCTGCAGCGGCGGCACGGTCTGAGCACGGACGAATTGGATGACACACTCCACCGGCATTCCGGTCTGCTCGGCCTCTCCGGTACCTCGGGAGACACCCGGGACCTGGTGCGCGCCCGCGCGGAGGGTGATGCCGCGGCCGCGTTGGCGCTGGCGACGTTCACACTCAGCTGCCGCAGGGGCATCGGCGCGATGGCCGCCTCGCTGGACCGGCTGGACGCCCTGGTCTTCACCGGGGAGATCGGCGAAGACCAACCTGAGGTACGCGAGGAGATCTGCTCGGCCCTGACTGTTCTCGGTGTTCGAGGCGGGCTGCTCGTCCCCGAACTGGCAGATTTGATGCGGGAAGGCCACCGACGCATCGATCAGGCGGTGAGAGGTGTCCCGGTCCTCGTGGTCGCAACCGGCGAGACGCAGCAGATCGCCGCCGAGACCCGACGAGTGCTCGGCGGCATGTGACTGGCCAATGCAACTGCCAGCACGTCCACACTTACCTGGCCCGCGCCAAGAACCGGCCTCCTGTACCTGGACAGCACAGAGGAGCGGCGACGTCTGGTCCTGCACGCCGCCCCCCGTCAGGGGCACGGGGCTCGAGGGCCACTGGCCCCCATCAGAGCCCCATACCTCCCCTTCGACGCCAATGAGGACATCCTGAGCCGCATGTTCACCGACTGGCTCGCCGCCCTCAGCATCCCGGTGCTGGTCTCACACGAGGCTTCCACTCGTAGCCCTACGTCGACATCGTTCGGGCGCGCACCGCCCGCGATCGGCGCCCCGGAGAAACACCGGAGACTTCGACTGCTCCGGCGACGACATCCAACGCGACTGGGCGCACCAACTGCTGGGCTGACGTCAAGCGGTGGCCCGGGAGGGCCGGAAGGGATCAGGCCGACGCTCGACGATCCGGACCCGTGCCCCGTTGTTCATGGGCCTCCAGCGCCAGGGCGAGGCCGAGAAGTACCCACCGCCGTCGTGAAGGAAGAGCTCCACGAGGGGTGGCTGGCGCACGTCCTCGTCCGGGCCGCGGCCGGTGCGGGGCCGCTCGTCGTGGGCAGCCGCAGGCGCTGTGCCGTGGTCGGCCCGCACACGGGGCCGGTCGGGCACGCTCTGATCCACCACGTGCACTGCCCGGTCGCGCTTGTGCCGTACGACTGAGTGCTGTTCGACATGTTCGTCGTCGACAGTGGGAACAGGAGACGCCCGAGCCACAGAGGCCGCGTGTCAGCAGGTCAGCGTTCCCTCGTTCGCGCAGACAACGGTCCACCGGTGGGTGCGCGTTGTACAGCCACGACCGCGGGCCCATACCGCCCCCATGACGCCCGTTCGGACCGCAGCGACTGCTACTCCAGCGGTAGGTCGATGCCGTCGAGCGTGAGGTGGCCGTGTTTCCTTTGCTCTCCGGGTTAACCCAGGCGCCACATCGACCGCCTGTCTGCTGATACCGACGCATCCGGCAGCAGTTCCCAGTGCAGATCTCCTGAGCTGTGTCGCCGTTCCGATGAGCATGTGGCCAACCGATCCAGCGCAGCGATGAGCTCCGCGGGAACGAGTCCGCAATCGCGCGATCCGCTCCAACTCGGGCACATCCTGGACCAGCGGAGGCAGCTGTGTGTGGCCCGTGAGCCTTCTCCGGCGTCCTCAGTCCGGGATGGCCAAACCGCCTGATGGTGTGCAGCCGAGCCGGGCGCCGACCTACCCCTTCGATGCGAGTCAGGCGCGATTGGAAACCAGCTCCCAGCGCAAGTCTCCCGCTTCCCCAGTCCCCGTCCAAGAGACGAGGACCTCCTCGGCCACCAAGTGCTTGAGAATCACGGGCAGTGCTGTAATACGGCAGCCGCATTCGCGCGCCATCTGCTCCGCTGATACCGCTCCTTGGTTCTCTCCGGCTACGGTGTGCGCTGCCAGTGCGAGAGCGGCCAGCCGTGGAAGCGGCGCGGAATCTGTTTGGATGCTGGAGGCGGAGCGCACTGCCCAGTCGGCGGCCTGAAGCCGGTCGGGGCGAGCCGGGTGCTGTGTGAGCAGGGCTGCGTCGAGCATCTGAGCCGTGATCACGCCGCCGTCGGACATGAATGGCCGCAGCCATCCCGCTTCGCTCAGCTCGCGCCACGCTTCTGAGGCAGATCCCAGGCGGAGGCTTCGGAGCAGCCCTAGGGGCAAGCGGACGCGCGCCACGTTGTTCATGCGCAGCGCGCACTGCAAGGCGATCAACCGGGCGTCGGCCCCCGTGGCGGTCGGCAGGGCGACGGCAAGGTAGTTGAGCATCTCTTGTACCCGGGTTCGGCTGTCGGGTCCTTGGGGGTGGCGTTTTCGGCGCGTGTTCGCCCGTCCTCGCGACGAGACCGCAGCGGCCAGGATCGTTTCGGGCACGACGGCGGCCTGTGACGTGGCGGCCGCACACGCAGTGCATGCATCGGTGAGGCGCCACGCCCGTCCGCCGTGGTCACGGGCCAGGAGAAGGCGGATCGGGCCGTGGCAGCCACGGTGACGGGGATGCCAGCCGCAGCCCCGTTCGTGGCACTGGCACGTCCGCAGATGCGCAGGAAGCAGGTCTCGGCGCGCGTGTGACGCCAGATGCGCCAGGACCTCTGATCGAGCAGCTGGGCCGGTGAGCCGCTGCCCACCCTGCGCACATTGCTGACAGACGAGTACCGGCCCGCCGGGCTGGGGGAGGAGCTCAACCGTCCATGTACGCCGGACATCTGACTGTGGGAAGCAGAGCCTCATGGCGCGCGAGTTCCTCCTGCCGTTTCCGCGCCGGCCTCTGGCGGGCTGGGGTCGGCCGCACACGGTAGTGCAGACCTCTGCCCCTCGGAGCGAACCTGAAAGGCGGAAATAGGGCAGAGGTATGCACTGACAGGGCAGGCGTCTGCACCGTCGGATGGTCGGGTGACGATCTTTCCGCCCGACCCGGACTTCGAGGCCCTGCGCCTGGAACTCGCCCGGCTGCGTGCGGCGCGGGGATGGAGTTACGACGAGCTCGCCTCTCGAAGCGGCCTGGCCAGAAGGACTCTGATCGAGATCGAGCAGGGGCGCACTATCGGCACTCTCAAGACGTGGCACGCTCTGGCCCACGCATTGAGCACTCCCCTCGACGAACTCTTCGGCACTCTCTGCCAGGGGCACGAGCCACCTCGTCAAGCGGGCGGCTGACTGGTCGGCCCGGCCGGCCGGGCAATCACCCGATTGGGTAGGCGGACACGAATGTCTGAGCGATGATCCGAATAGGCGTTGCCATGGATTCGGCCGTTCGACGGACGTCACCAGCCAGGGCAGTGCTTCGACAGCGTGTTGGCTGGCACCTTCTCGCGCATGCACCCCTCATCCGCATCCCGGCACTGGGACGGCAGCCCCGCATCCTCCCAACAGCGACGGTCCCTGCGCGTCCACCCCGACAGCCCAACCCGCCTTCTGCGCTGCGCACAGCGTGCTCGTTGCCGTGAGTGCGGAAACCCGGTCGAGTGGTACCACCGGGGCCGTGACCGGCCCGTGCCACTGCACCCGCAAGAACTGCCCGCAGCCGAGATGCCCGCCGCATACCGCTGGCACGTCAGCTCAGGCCTCGCCCATCCCGCCGGGGACGGCAGCACCTGGTGTCGGCTGACCCACGCCGTCGTCTGCCCCGCTCGCGACGCCCCGTGTGACATCACCCCCGCTCTGACCTGGCTACGCCGGTCGCTGGCTGTGAACACGCGCCGCCTGACTGACGCCGGTGTTTTCGTCCCGCCCACGGACGTCGACCGCCGCTCGCGGTCCAACGGCACGTGCCGACCCGCCAGGCCCGTCGTCCAGATCCTGTATGTCCGCTACCTCGCCGCCCGCCCCCTGGACGAGATCCAGTGCGTCGCGCAGACGCGGCATCGCACCCGATGCTCCACGAAAATGCTCGCCCCGGACAGCCTTCAAGGCATCTGGATCCTGGCCCCCGCAACGGCCGCCAAAGGTCAGCTGGCCCTTCCCACTGAGGTAATGGCTCTCTACGACCTTTCCTCGCTGCTGTACGCGGAACAGCTGCGCTGGCGTACACAGCGATGCCCTCACCATGCCGCCGTCCCGACGTCGGCGGATCTCGCACTGACCGATTGGGAGCCGTTCGACCCGGCGGTCCATCACCCCTACGTGCACCCACGTCTCCCGACTCACGTGCGTCAACCGCGCCGCGGAAACGGTGAGTCGGAGGCGGCCTGGCGATGAAGCACCAGTACGCAGTGGAGATCCTCCTGACGAGATCCGTCATTCTCGCAGAGCTTCGCCGAGCCTGCCGCGCCTTTCCCCTGGCGGCGAACGCCGAACCCACACGGCTCACGACGGTTCGGTGCGCCAAGTCGCCCGGGCGGGCCGTCCGGTCGCTTCCTCATAACCGCGACCGCCTGCTACCCATTGACACGCTGACGACCCACTACCTCGACCCAAGCGGCCAGGTCCTGCTCTATGTCGCCCTCTCCTGGGATGTGTGCTCAACGGTTCGTCGAACCGCGGCAAACTGCGGTCGCAAGCCCGCAGACCTCCTCGGCCGCACCATTGTGGCGGCCTTGGAACAGGACAGAAACCATCGAGCTCGCCAACTCGCAGCACAGATAGAGGGCCTTCCTGCCCATCACGGCCTTGAGGGCGTACTGGCCTGTGCAGCGCGCGCCTTGCTCCGCAGTCGTCCTCCTAGCTTTCGCACCCCATAGCCCACCTCCGCGGAGTTCCCGTTGCACACCCCCACCGACGAACAGGCCCATGCCGTCGACGCCTTCCGTAGCGGCGATCACCTGGTGCTGCAGGCAGGTGCCGGCACAGGCAAGACCAGCACACTCGGCATGCTCGCCACGAGCACAAAGCGCCGAGGCCGCTACCTTGCCTTCAACAAGGACATCGCACGCGATGCCAGTAGCCGTTTTCCGAACTCTGTGCAGTGCAAGACGGCCCACGCCACGGCCTTCGCTGCCCTCGGGCACCGCTTCGTCCTCCGCCTCAACAGCCCGCGACAGCCCGCATGGAGGATCGGAAAGTCGCTCGGCGTCAACTCCTCCGTCCGTATCGGTGATCACGAGATCAGCCACCGGACGCTGTCTCAGGCTGTACTGCGTACCGTGACCCGGTTCTGCCACTCGGCAGACCGGGCGCTGGCGCCTCACCACGTGCCGGTTCTGCGCCGCCTTGAAGCACCGGAAGACCATACGCAACTCTCCGATGCTGTTCTGCCGTTCGCTGCGCGGGCCTGGCACGACCTGCAGAATCCCGAGCGCGGCGTAGTCCGCTTCGAACACGACCACTACCTGAAGATGTGGGCGCTGACCGACCCCAAGATCGAGGCCGACTTCCTCTTCCTCGACGAGGCGCAGGACACCAACCCGGTTCTGGAGCAGGTCTTCACCGCACAACGTGCTCACGCTCAGTTGGTCATGGTCGGGGACTCGGCTCAGGCCATCTACGGCTGGCGCGGCGCCCGCGACGTGATGACCGGCTTCGACGCCAACCATCTCACCTTGACCCGTTCCTTCCGTTTCGGCCCGGCGCTGGCGGAGGAGGCAAACCGATGGCTGTCGTTCGCGAACGCCTCCATCCGGCTGACGGGCACCGAAGAGATCTCGACTGAGGTCGGCGTGGTCACCAGCCCCGATGCCGTGCTGTGCCGGACCAACATCGGCGCGGTGACCGAGGTGATGCGTCTGCTCGCCGCCGGCCAACGAGTCGCTCTGACCCGTGGTGGACAGACACTGACGGCACTGGCTCTTGCCGCGCAGGACCTCAAGGAAGGCCGCTGCACATCCCACCCGGAACTGGCACTCTTCTCCTCCTGGGGCGAGTTGCAGGACTACGCGACCTACGATCTCGCTGGCCGTGACCTTCAGCCTTTCGTGGAAGTCGTGGATGCCCACGGCCCGCAGGCCATCATTGCCGCGGTCGACGCCCTGACCGACGAGACTACGGCCGACGTCACGGTCTCCACCGCCCACAAGGCGAAGGGTCGAGAGTGGTTGCAGGTGAGGATCGCCGATGACTTTCCTCAACCTGCGGAAACGGATCAGAACGACGACTGTGGTCGGCCGCCCCCGCCATCCGTGAGCGAGAAGGACGCCCAACTTGCCTACGTCGCCGTGACGCGCGCGCGTCGTCGACTCGATCTCGGAGGCCTCTCGTGGATCCAGAGCCACCCGGGCGTCTGAAAGTCCTCGCGCAGATCACCTGAGTTCCGCAGTCGGCGGGCACACGAAGGCACGCCAGATAGGCCATGGCCTGCAGTTTCATGGCGACGGCAGCTTTCGGGCATGTGCCCACGCAATCCGTCCGATTTGAATGCTTTCGCCCGGGATAATGCGGGCATCTCACTCAAACAAAGCGACAGCTCGCCGCATCACTCAACCGGCCCGGCCAAGGATCGCGAGATCTCCACGGTACCGCCGCCATCCACCATTCGAGGCAGGTTTCCCGAACTCCCAAACAGCCTCCGACCTGCGCGTACCATCAAAGCTCGAGAGCAAACGCCCCGTCAGGGATCCCCCGGCGAAGGAAAGTTCATCCCGATCGCCCCAGTTGCTCCACATGCCCCGCCTGATATGTCAGGAATGCCGTGGGCACACACTTCACGACCGCACAATCAGTGCCTGACCAGGTCAGATTCATGATCTGACCACGCGCGTGCCTACCAACTGCGGAAGCCAGGGATCAACGTCGTGCGCAATGACGCCTGTGATCGACGGAACCACGCGCCTGCGCGCCGCCTGCGGCTCGCCCGTGCCTGTCCTGCCGCAGCCGTGCTGTGGGCTATGACTGGTGCCGTGAGGTGCCTGATTGCCGTCGGAGCGGCCGCCTCACGAAGGGTGGGTCGCTAGTGCTTCTCCCGCATCGATACGGCTGCCCAGTTCGCGAGCGAATCTCTCCAGACGCAGGCGGAGTGTGAGATGACCTGCGCGCTGATTGGCGGGTGTGAAAACTGAGAGATCTCATCGATCGCGGGTCTGTGGTCGGTGCGAGACCCCCGCAGGTCCTGGAGGAGCGGGCAGAGCAGATGGTTGGCCTGAATGACCTCCGCCCAGACCAGCGGGGCGCCGATAACTGTTCCGTGGCGCTGCGTGGCACTCGTCGCCGGACAGAGTCAGATCGTCGCCCTGGAAGCCTCCGTCGATCGGCTCTTCTACATCATGGCCGACTGGCGGCACGGTATCGAAGCCGGAGACGTCACCATCATGGCTGGTCTGTGCAGCGCTGACATCGCCTGCAGCGCCACGGTCACGACTCCGGCACTGGCCGAGGGGATCGACACCGGCTCCGGTTGCTTGATGGGGCCGCCGCAGCCCAGTCTGACGCGAGATCGTGCGAGGACGTGATCGCCGTTCGCCTCCGGGGCGTTGGCGGATGACCTGGGTCCGAACCTCGGCGTGGGTGCCCCGCTTCTATGTGGACTTGACCCCGCGCCGGTTCGCCGCAAGTGCCCCGATCTCGAGGCTGCCAGTCTGCAGTGAGGCAACGGGCCGGTCGCAGGCAGTGGCGAGGAGGTCGGAGTACGTTTCGAGACGGCGCAGGAGCTCGCGTTTGCCGCCCTTGCGGTTGGTTGGGGTGCGGAGCTGGTTGATCGATGCGACCAGGCGCTGGGTGCTGCAGCCCGATTCCCGCAGGGCGCCTAGCGCGGGGCTGTGAAGGTGATCGCCCTGGGTGACATGAGTCCAGATCAGCACGGTCGCGGTGTCGCGGGTGGGGGAGGTGACACCCTGGCCGAACTGCTTGAGATCGCGGCACAGTTCGGCCCAGTCACCAGCCGGAACTTGCCAGGACGAGAGAAGTTCCCGGCGTCGCCCGTAGTGAACACGATCCGTGCCCCGGTCCAATTGGCTAGCCACACTTTCGACGGAGCGCTCAAATTCCGACCACAGATCCCGTGAATTCAACTCCTGCCGGGTGACTTTGAGGGACTGCTGCGCGGTGTTCCACGGGATGCGGAGAGTCTTCGCGCAATCGGGCCAGGTGCCACCGCCACACATCTCCGCGAGCTTGAGCGCTGAAACGCGCCGCAGGTGCCGCACCTTCCAATCGGTGTGGTGCGCCCAGTGGGACAACAGGTCGTCGAAGTGGGCGGAGAGCCACTCTTGCGGCAGGAGAGCAGGCACATGCTCGATTTGAAAACGGCTCTGGCGTGAGGGAAGGCGCTGCCGCGCGTGCCAGTGGCCACCGGCACGGTAGAACCCCTGGGCCTGGCATAGCAGGGCACGCGCCATCGCTGGGGAGACGTCCATGCGTCGCAAAGCGGCGCCGATGTTGGCCGGATTACGGCTGAAGGCGGACGCAGCGAGGGGCCGGACGTGATCGGTCATCCCGGCGTCATCACGTTCCTCGTGACCGAGGAGGCTGTCAGCGGCAACGAGCACTGCCGCGCACTCGGCTGGGTCCTCGGGGGCATCCCAGGCGATGGGCATGCGGCCGTCGGGCTCAGGGGTGTGGCGGCGAGCGGCAGCGGAGGAAACGTGGCGGTCGATCAGGTTAGCCAGCGATGTTGAGGAAGCGTGTCGCGCACCGTCTGGCCAGCTGAGCCGGATCAGATGTGCGGCGACGATGAGATCGGGAAAGAAGTAGCGATCCGAGGCCGACTGGTCTGCATCAGCAATAGATTTATCATTCGTCAGGTATTGGTCAATGCGGTGCTGCAGGGCAAGCAGAATGGATAGATCGGTTTCGGGCACGTGCGCGGCCCGGCGGTCATGGTCCAGTCGGGCAGCGCAGGGAGCGGCCGGGGCGCCGTGAACATCAGGCACAAGGCGCCGGCATTGGGCCGGGTGTAACCCGCTCGTGGTGCGTTGCGTGATCATTCCTTGGCGCTCTGTATTCGTCGGTCGATTCGCCGTGCCCCCGCAGCGCGGGCACGTATGGGAGAGCAAGGTACGGTGCGTGACGCATGCGTATGAGACGGGAAGATGCCAGCGCAGTTTCCAGGGACCGCCATAGAGAGTTTGGACTCGACTGCCCTCCCCGGAAAGACAGGCGGCACAGTATCGACTGGAAATGCTGGCAGCCCACGACTTCCGCGCGGCCGTGGTGTTGCGGCTGCCGTCGATCCGAACGGATGCCAGGGGCGGGTAGACGGCAGCGAAGGACGATAGAGTCAGTGCGTTGGCCTCCTGCACGCTCAAGCGGGCGGCCGCGGTGAATTGCCCGATCCGTTCGGCGGGCAGGGAGATCAGGTACGCGCCTGGAAGCCGATTTTGACGATGGATCAATCCGCACAGGCGTGCGACTCTGGCGGGAGAGCGCTGCATGCGGTAGGCCAGCCGCAGAAGCAGGCCGGGCAGTGACTCCTCGGGGAGCGGACTGAGGGCGCGGGCCAGCGGGCGGAGGGTCATCGAGCCGTGGCCAACTGGTGCGTGATGCATGGCCCGATATGAGTTTTACACGGGACGGGGATATCGGCATCATGGCCCTCATCACAGTCCCGTGCCATCAAGTCCGCATAGCGCTTTAGCCGTTGGGGCAGTGCCGAGTACGAGGTTCTCCGGCGGCGGGTGACTGGTCCGGCGGTGCAGGTGATCCCGGCAGGCGCCGTGCTGGCGGAGCGGTACACGGTGACGGCCGGGATGCGCTGCCCACGGCTGATGAGCCCGCCCAGTTCAGCGCCCCTGTCCGGTGAGCCGTTCAGACGGAGGAGATAACCGGGGAGCGACTGCTCGGGCAGGGGGGCGGGGCTGCGGGGCAGCGGCTGGGGTGTCACCTCCGTCAGCCCGTCTCGCCAGCCGCGGCGGGGCCGTTGTCGTCGAAGACGGTGTTGCGGCCTCTCCGCTTCTTCTTCTGCGGAGTGGGCTTGTGGGGCGGGATCTTGGGCTGCTCGCCGGATGCCGTGTCCAGGTCGGGCATGTCACCAGGGGTGACGGTGAACTGGTTGAACAGCTCCTTCGTCAGCCGTTCGCTCTGGTCCTCGATGGCCCGGCGGCATCCGTGCTGGATGAGCTTCTCCAGTACGCCGACCACGCCGCCGGTGCGGTTGAACAGGTACTCGGGCATGTCGCCACCGGTCAGCATGCCGGTGGTGTCGTTCAGTAGGCGCAAGTGTCCTTCCAAACGGACGAGATGCGCCATCCAGGCGGATGTGTCTTTCCCGGTGGTGTAGCGGAACGGGTCGAGGTCGACGATCTGGAAGCGGCGTTCGTGCTGGCTTGCGGCGTGGTTGTTGGGGCTGCGGCCGCGGTCCTTGATCGGCTGGTAGATCCACTCCAGGGTCTTGGGGTCGCGGCAGCCCTCACGCAGCAGGCCGGAGGTGGGGATACCGACGCCGACGAGGATGAGCGTGACGGGCATGCTCATCATTTCGCGGATCAGGTCGAGGACGTCCTGGTCGGCTTCCCGGTGGAGCTTGAGACGGGTGATGTCGTCGATCACGAGTGCCCTGGTGGCGTGCTCGACGGTGGCGGTCTTGACTGTGCGGACCAGGTCCTCCAGGCGCATGCCCTTGTAGTCCTCGCCGTAGAAGTCGAGGATGCGCTGGCATGTGGAGATGGGGGTGGCCTTGACGGGGCAGCGTACGTAGGCGACTGGCGCGACCAGGTCGCGGGTACCGGGCACGGCGTCCGGGTTCATGTAGTTGTTCAGGGCCATCCATGTCTCTTCGAAGACAGCCAGGGCCTCGCACACCGTCTCGGTCTTGCCCTGGGCGCCATCACCGTTGACCATGATGCCGCCGCGCGTGCAGGCCTTGTGGCTGAAGGCGCCGTCCTCGACTCGGGCCAGCACGGCGTGTGCGACGCGCTCACTCATCGGTGTCACGTCGATGGGCAGACTGCTGTGGGTGGCGAGCCGGTGCAGGTTGTACAGGTATTTCTGGCGCTTTGTCTTGGGCGCGTACTCCTCGGCCGTCAGTACGGGGGCCGGGACGAACGTCTTGCGGCTCGCGCACCAGCGCCGCCAGCCCTCCCAGGTGGTGCGGTCGATCGGCGGACCGGGGAGGAACGACGGACTGTTGTAGGGGGGATTCACCGGTTGACCTCTTCCTCGGCTGCGTCCGTTGTACCCGCGCCTGTCTCGTCGTCTTCGTCGTCGGGCAGGGCGAGCAGGCTGGTGGCGCGCAGCCGTTCCGACAGATCCTGTGGCAGTGGGGTGGGGCGTTCGGGGACGGCGGCTTCACGGCGCCGTCGGCGTTCATTGGTGACCGAGTCCTGTCCCTGCTGGGCGCGTTCGCGCCAGCGCAGCGGGACAACCTTGCCGTCGTCCGAGCCGGTGCGTGCCGCGGGCACGTCGGCGGGCGGCGGTGGCGGGGTGGATGTCGGCTTGGTTTCGATGGCGTCGGTGGGACGGTCGGCTGCGGCGGCTGCGGCCTGGGCCACTTCGCGTGCGTGCTCGGTGCGCTGCTTCTTCGTCAGCTGTGTCGGCCACTGCTCGACCGGGATCTTCCCGCCGATCACTTCGAGGAGCACCGGCAGGAGTTCCTTGTCCGACTTCGGCGCCAGCCCGCGCTTGCGCAGTTCGCGCATGGCCTCGCGGACGCGGGCGTCGCTGAAAGCGGGGAACTGCCCTTCCTCGGGCAGGCCCACCCAGCGCAGGGTGTGCCAGTCGTGCGTCAGTGGATCCTGGAAGAACACGAAACACGGATCGCGCGGGTCCCGGTGGATGACGTAGCGATTCTTGTCTTTGCCGCCGCGCCGGGAGAGCTCCCCACGGTACGCGTCCAAGGCCTCGCCGTCGTACCACAGGTTCTTGATTTTCACGCCACGTTTGCCGTGGATCATAACCTGGTGGCGGGGCAGCAGCTGGTAGTACAGCTCTGGCGAGGGGATACGCAGGGCGAAGCCGCCTTGCGTCATAGACGCGGCGAACAGGCTGTTAGGGCTGTGGTCGCCGCCCGGGTCCCAGCTCGGTGCGTAGGAGTCGAAGCGGCGGTTCTGCCAGATCCCCACGATCCAGGTGGCGATGATGTGCTCCATCTCCGCCACGGTCAGGCAGGCGTCGGCCTCCGGGTCGACGCCGCGGTCGGCGGTGTCCACGCCCTGGTAGCCGAGCAGGAGAGCGAACAGCAGCGACCGGATGGCACCGAAGGCGCGTTCCACGGCCATCTTGTCCGTGGGGCGCAACACCCGGCTCGGTTTGATGTTCGCGCCAAGGACCCGCTGGACCTCGACCAGGTGGTGGTTGCGGTAGACGGAGCCGTGGTCGGTGGTGACGGTCTCCGGGGCGAAGAACGGCAATCCGGCCACCTCGTACCCGGCGAAGTCGGCCACCACCGTGCCCGGGATGCCGGGATAGGCCCACTGCATGTCCTCACCCCAGTCCGGGCGCATGGGCAGCGGCATCGTCATGTCCCGCAGCACCATCGCCACGTCGATCGAGGAGTCGGAGACCAGGTTGAGCCGGAACGCCACGATCGAATGCGTGTACACGTCGAGTGCCAGCGTGAGATGCACAGAGACGGGATCGCCGAACACGTCTTCCAAGACCTTCACCGGTAGCACGGTGGTGTCCAGGGCCACCACCTGCCCGGGCCAGTGCACCACCACGTGCCGGCCCGTCGCGTACTTCTGCGCCATCGCCGCCGAGCGTGCGTAGCGCTGCCGCCCGCCGCTGGAGCCGAACCAGTCCCGCCACACTTGGCGCAGCACGTCGTAGCTGGGGACCTTGGTCTTCTCTCCGAAGGTCTCCCGTACGTACTGGTGGATGAGGCGCTCGCGGTCGCGCGCTGTCAGCTTCGCTCGCCGCAGGCTCTCATCACGTACGGCGAATAGCGCCTCGCGCACCTCCGGGGTGATCCGGTGCCCGGTCGCCTCCCGCAGCCACCGGTCGTCCGAGAGACCGATCGGCCCGAGCTTGCGCCGTGCCGTGTCCCAGCGCCCCAGCGTCCGCGCGCTCACCTTGTGCAGGGCCAGCGACTTCGCCAGCGCAGGATCCATGGCCTTCGCCTTGCGCAGCTCGGCCTCCTTCGCCTTTCGGCGCTGCGTCAGCGTCGTGGTCTCCGGGTCGTACTGCGGGAGAGGCTCGTGCGGCAGCGCGGCGTCCGAATGGCCGCTGCGGTAGCCGGTCTCGACCTCCCGGATGTGCTCCAACCGCCGCAGCACGTGCTCTTGTTGAATCGGAATGAGGTCAGCCATCGACTTCGGCTGGCGGCCCCGGCTGGCGGCCGGGAGATCCGTGCGGGTCCGAGTCGACGGCCGGCAACCGGGGCGGTGGATCAGCCCGCTCAGCTGCACCTTCCAGGGCGCGCCCTCGTCCCCGATCAGGGTCACGAGGCCCAGATGCGGCAGACACGTCTCGACCCGCCACGCCTCACCGTCAATGATCAGCTCGGTGCCTGGCTCCAGCGCCCATGTAGATGCCGTCTCAGTAGTCATGACCGCTCCCCGCGAGGCTTTACGGGTGCGAGCCGGATCAGGCTCGCGTCCCCATACGGTTCCGAGAGGTCCGCACCCAGCTCCCTGCACCACAGCAAGTGCAGGGCATGGGCTCGGGCCACTGCAGGGATAGAGCACCGCTCGGCCAAGTCCCTGAGCGGCAGCGGTCCTTGGGAGGCAGCTATGCGTAGCTGGCTGTGAATGTCGAGCACATTGGTCAACGGCCGGCGCTCGGCGGAGAACGCGTCCACCGTTTCCCACACGTGCCGACGCCAGCCGGTCACCACGCCGTAGCGCCATCCGGCGGCCAGTGCGGCCTCGAATGTCGCGGCGAACTTCAGCTCGTCCTCGGGGTGAATCCGACCGGCCGGCCTCACGTCGATAACGAGCGGACCGGTATCGGTCAGCAGCAGGTAGTCCGGCGTGTGATCCACCCGCTTACCGCCCGCATAGAAGCGAAGCCGGAACGGCTGCGAGAGCGCCTCACGCAGCCCGGCTGCGAAGTCGGCGACCAGGAGCAGACACTCCTCCTCGAAGCTCTCATAACCGTGATGCCGACGCGTGGACACCATGTACTCGAGCCCGGGCCGGTGGTACTGGTCGGTCCGCCAAGTGAACCGACGCACCGGCACCGAGCGTGGGACGTCCACCTCGTTGAGGTCGCGCACCGAGTACGTGGCGGCAGCGTCCCGCCCGAACTTCCACCTCGTCGTCCAGCGCCGGGCCCATCGTTCGTCGAGGTCCAGCTGGTGCGCGTACTCGGTGAATCCCCGATGCAGGAACGCCAGATCCTCCAGGCGACAGGAGTCGGACCACGTATCCCTCTGTAGTCCTGCCGGCACCCTGCGGACGGAACTCGCCCCGGAATCCTTCATATGCACGTCCACCGCTCCTCAGCAGATCGAACACGGCCGCCAAGATCAACCACGACGCTACGGTGAGCAGCGCCCATGGCCCGACCACATCAGCGACCATCACACGCACGAGTGATTCCGTATCAATGACACCAACGCGGACTGCACGACGGCTGATTGACTACCCCCACGGGGAGGTGGCCGTTGACGGCCAAGATGGAGAGGGAGTAGATGACGGCAAAGCGCCCCTTGTCACGTGTTCTGGATCCGCTCCCCGGAGAGCCCCTGCCGGGATTGCTCCTTCGCGTGGCATTCCGTGTGGGACTGTCTCCCGACCGTATTGCCGAGCTGTGCGGACTTCGTGAGACAGGAGGGGCCATCCCGCACTTCTACCTTCGCTATCTCCCTGGACCGCAAGCCACGGCGCTGAGCTGCTCGGCAGGCTTGACAGCTGCGGAGGCCAACAACCTTTGGACGCGATGCGCAAGGCGAGCGTGTTCTGGATGACCGGGACCGGCTGAGCGAGGGGCCGAGCCGCTCGGCGACGCGCACGCATCGGACCACACAAGTTCCCCTGATGGCGAAGATGCCGAATACGGCTGAAGGTTCCCCTGATTCCCACGGAATACAGCGCGTGCTGCTCCCTCGCGCGTCGACCTGAACCGCTCAGAGCAATACGACGACAGGGATGATCAACCTGACACCGGAGAGCCTTCCTCGCACAGTTCCCTCGTATGAGTGAAGGTCGGTTTGATGGAGAGACACGTTGGAAGCTGGCCCGTTTGACTGCGGCACTAGCAGACCCGTTGTCCAAGCCAGAAGGGAGAGACTAGCAGCGTGGCGCCCCAACAGCTCCCGCGTAGTCTGACGCCCCTGAAAGGGGAGTCGCTGCCCGGATTTTTGCTTCGCACCGCATACCGGCTTGAGCGCTCTCCTGCCCGGGTCGCTGAGTTGGTCGGACTGGCGTCGCGACATCGCCGGATCGCCCACGCTTACCTTCGGGTCATGCCTGAAGGAGTCATGCGGGAGTTCGCCTTAACCGCGCGCCTGACAGAGCGCGAAGCCGATGCTCTGACCTTGAGGAGATTCGCTCAGACGTATCCGCCGCTGAACAGGATCCGGGCGCACGGCAGAGGTATCGGCAACAGTGCCGCAGTCAATTGGGCTGTCGCTGACTCCGGCCGATACTGCCCTGAATGCCTGCGAGGCGACGGCACCGCTGTTGAAGAAGCCTTGGGGGGAGCCTGGCAGTCAGTGTGGCATCTGCCGGTCATCTTCGCCTGCGTACAACATCGGCGTCTGCTGGAACACCTCTGCCCGGCGTGCTGTCAACCGCTTGAGGTTGCGGGCGGCACGCGGAACAGCTTGATTATGAATTCTAGAATGGCCGGATTGCACCCCTTGCAGTGCCGTAACACTCTTCCTCGTAGGAGGGGGGATCTGCTCCACTGCGCCGAGCGGACCCAAAGTGTGCTGTGCGGGACGCGACTTGACCGCGCTAGCCAAAATTCTGAACCCGCTCTGGCAGCCAGTGATCTGGATCATCTCCTTGCCCTGCAGCAGCGCATCTTGGAGTACCTCTCGCCACAAGACCAAGCCCGGAATGCGAGCGCCGCGCCTGACGGGTACTATTTCTCGGATCTGATCGCAACCGCTCAGCTGATCAAGTTGACGTGGCCTCTGGGTGCCGAATTCCTTCCATCCGCCCGTCTGGAAGGCCTCGTGCAAGGGTATGTGGAACCTTTGCTTGCTCAGATCACCGCTAAGCAACAGAACAAGCAGCAAAAAGCGGCTAATAATCGCGGAGCGAAAATCGCCCCTAGTGAATCCGCACTGTGTGGAGCTCTCCTCGCGGCCGCAGATGTGGCGCTGGGAAATCGTGAACTCCTTACGCTACGGCCCCGCGTACAGCCCTTAGCTCGGGAGGCGTACCGCCGGGCAAGGAGCTACGCCGGTGGTATCTGTAGAAGCACCGACATCTCACCGACTCTGGCCCGGGCCACCACGTGGCGCATCCATAGGCTGCCTGTTCGAGCCGATTTGAGAGCCGCCCTCTCGCGTCAACACCACTTCCGAGTCGAAGAGGTCCCGTCGTTCCTGCCTCGGACGTGGTTCGATCAGCACTTTGCCGAATTCATTGAGTGCCTGCCGCGCCTTAGCACCACGATCGAACGGCACCTCCGGCGGGCCGCCTCGCTGCGGCTTGCCGAATTGAAATCAGGCGCCACTTGGGACGACTGCGCACCAGTGGTGGGCATGCAACCGGATCTTGCTCGAAGTACCCTTAAACACCTCGGGCGCCACCTGGAGTCGCTCTGCCTTTGGCCAGCTTTCGAAGAGGCTGTCGGACAGATCGCGAAATACCTGGACACAACTTCTCAACGTATCGACTATGCCAACAGGCGCAGATGCTTGGCTTTCTGGCGTCTGCCGCTGGACGACTGGCTCACCATGAGCGACGGGCTTCCTGGACTGGAGAGACTAAGAGAGCTGGCGAGCCCGACAATGGGATCGGCCCTAGTCTGGGCTGAAGTGACTGAAGGAGAGCGCATGCACAGTCCGGCAGTGCTCGACCTTCGGGAGTCTGGCGAGGATACGCGGGCGCTCTGTGCACTCCTGTACCGGATGGGCAACGGAGCGAGAGGACCAAGCCTGAGGCTGCGTCGGCGACTTCACTTGTATGCCGAACGCCTCGCGACTTCTTGTGACCAGAACCATGAACCGGTGGTCTCAGTGCGTGAGGTCATCCGTGACGAAGAGGCTGTAGCCGCTGGTGACATCCAGGAGGAGGGGGCACAGGCGAATTTCGATTGGACGTCACGTCTTGCAACACTGAACCGTACGGTTTGTGAGTTGGCGGACCCCGTAGGGCAGATGGCGCCGGACCATCTGTGGGAGCTGTTCCAACGCGTGGTCCCGTCGGCATCCGACCAGGCACGCAAGGCGACATCCCGACGCATCGGCAATCGAGAGGCTCTGGCCGCGATTGTGTTCGCTTCGACTTCAGGCTGCGCGTGGTTACTACTCCCATCCGGATTCGGGCTCTCGGGCCTAACCGCTCTCCAGAGGTTCATCGAGTGGTCCGAAGCTCATGTGTGGACGGAACTGCGTCAACTGCTCCGTGACGCGACTGGAAGCCAGGGTGACCTGGACTGGTCGCGACACGCCATCGATGCCGTGAGCGCGCGCGCAGGCAAGAGAGAGCGCAGACGGCGCTGATCTCCGGATTTCCGCCAAACTAATTTGGAAGCCGGCTCTCCATAGACGCTCGAAGCCTGCCACCGCGCTGGACTACCCCTGAGCGCGTCCCCGGAATCCGCCGCCACCTGCCCGGACGTCGACGCGCCCCATCCCATGCCACCCTCACCCGGTTCCTGGCCGCCCTCGACGGCATGCCCTGGACGCCGTGATCGGCGCCTACCTGGCCGAACGCGACCACACCGACGTTGGCACCACCGGCTCGGTGCCGCGGCCGCCGATCGTGGTGGACGGCAAGGCGCTGTCCGGCTCCGCGCACCGAACTCAGCGCCACCGACACCTGCTGTCTGCCGTCACCCACGCCCCCACCATCACACTGGCCCAGCGGGAGGTGGGGGCCAAGACCAACGAGACGGCCGCCTTCCGCCCGCTGCTGAAACCCTCGATCTGGCCGGCGCCGTGGCCACCTTCGACGCCCTGCGTAGTGTCAAGGAGCAGGTGGCTGGTGCAGGAGAAGAAGGCCCACTACTTCGTGGTGATCAAGGGAAATCAGCGGACCGCGTCGGCCCATGTCAAAGCCCTGCCGTGGGAGCAGGCGCCCGTGGCGCACACCGTCTCCGGGACCGGACACGGTCGGAGGGAATCCCGCTCGGTCAAGGCCATGTCCATCGCGGCCAACCTGGGCGGGATCGCCTTCCCGGAAGCACGGCTGGCCTTGCGCACCCACCGGCGCCGCCAGGAGAGCGGCAAGCGGCAGACCCGGGAGACGGTCTATGCCGGCACCAGCCTCGACACCCACCAGGCGAGCCCTGCTGACTTGGGCGGATACGTCCATGGGTACTGGGGAATCGAAAATTCTAGCCATCATGTCAGAGATGTGGTGTTTGCCGGGTATGCCTCCACCGTTCACACCGGCAGCGCGCCGCGGGCGATGGCCGCTTTGCGGAACCTGGCCATCCTGGGAGCAGACAACATCGCCAAGGCCACTGCCCGCACTGATCCTCGCCATGCGTGGACCGATGGAGGTCCTGACGCCACGCGTGGAGACGCGCATCCTTAGCCCTGGCAAACCAACACGAAAACCGAACTCCATGACCCACCCCCTGGGGGGTGTGAGCGCAACATCCACTCGTGAAAGGTTTCATCAATCGTTGCTGGCGTGACACGCTCCTGCCTTCAACAAACCTCGCAGGAACGGCCCCGCAGAAGTTCGGGCCGGATGGCTGTGTGGGACCCAGTGGGACCTCCGGGTAATTGATCAAATATTCGACAAGCCCAGGGGCTTAACTCTGTCGGATGAAGATGTCATAAATGGTGCCGGAGGCATGTGCCTTGGCCCCCTGGGGAGGGGGCGGGCTTCTGGTGGGCGCACTGGCAGAGCGCCCGTCAGGAGTGCAGCAGGGGAGGGTTGTTCATGGGTGGGGCCCAAGAGATCTCCGGCGCGGCGCGGCGGATCGCGGAACTCGTGCGGGACCTACCGTCCGGGATCTTGGAACGAGACCTCGTCACGGAGGCGACCCGTCGGTTTCGGGGGCTGCCTGAGCAGCGGCTGGCCAAGCTGATAGCCGAGGCCGTCGCTGGAGGCTTGCTGCGCGTGGATAGCCGCCGCCTCATTTCGGTCGTCCAGCAGGAGGATTCGCTGGGCGTGCGGCCGTCAACGAGTGGCACGAAGCCTTCGGACGGTGTGCGGCCCCTCAACCGTTCGCAGCCCTCAGACTCCATGGACTGCGGTGATGTACTGCCCCCCAGGACGCCCGTTCTCCGGGCCATCGCGCTGGACATCGAGAGCGTCGTGCGCACTACCGCCACAGCGCCGTACGTGCAACGTCATGTGTACGACGCGGCGGCCGTGAGGTTCGGCGCGGATCGGGACTGGGTCGCGGCCGGTCCCCGCTGGCAGCGATACCTCCGGTTCCCGGGTGACAGCGATGAACTGCGGGACGGCGATGCTCGGGACGCCGTGCTGGACCGGGGCATTTCAGCGCGCCAGGCGTGGACGGAGCTGCGTGCCTTCCTCACAGACGCAGATGTCGTCGTGGCTCACAACGGCACAGCGCTGGACTTCCCGGTCGTCAGCCAGGCGGCAACGGAGGCAGGCGCGGAGGACCCACTCGCCGCCGTACGGTGCGTTGACACGTTGTACCTTGCCCACGCGATGTGGCCGACGGCTTCCTCTCACCGGCTTCAGGACCTGGCCTCGATGCTTGGTCATTCTGAGGCTGGACTGCGGGCACACACCGCAGACGGTGACGCGATTCTGCTCGTCCGTCTCCTTGAGCGGGCCGCCGCCGAGCTCTCGGAAAAGGCACCTGAGCTGCGCGCCCTTGTCGCCGACGTGTGCCCCGAATCCGACGCTTGGCGGCTGTTGCGGGAACTCACCGAAGGAGAGCGGGCCGCCGCACGGGAACCCCTCGTCTGGGAGCAGGCGCACGTGGCCCGCTTGCTCAGCGCGGAGATCGCGCAGCACCCACCGCGCCGAAACCCTGACGGTCGGATGCCGGGCCATGGGGCCGTCGTCGTCCCAGACGTGCTCCGGGGGACCGACGGTAGGGTCGACCCGACCGCTCTGGCTCGTGTCGTGCACGGTCCTCACGTCGAACCGCGGCCTGTCCAACAGCGCATGACGGCGACGCTGCACCAGTGGACCGACGACGGAGTCAGCGGGCTGCTGGAAGCGCCCACCGGCACCGGCAAGAGTTACGCGGTGCTCGCCGCCGCTCTTGACTGGCTCGCTGGTGAGGCAGGCCGTACGGCGGTCATCGCCACCTACACCAAGCAGCTCCAGACCCAGATGGCGAAGGACATCCAGGACCTGGAACGGGCGCTGCCCGGTCTCCTAGAAGTCACCGACCTGGTCAAAGGGCAGTCCAACCGGCTCTCCCTCGCTGCCCTCACCAAGGCCCTTGCGGAGGCCACGCGAGGGCGCGCGCCCCGCGGCCGAGCCCGTCAGACGCGGGATCTCCGCTTCCGCGAGCTCGTTGTCCTCCTCGCCTTGCGCTTGATCGCCTCCAAGGAACCCCCGCGGTCCTGGACGGCGAGGTCCGTCGACCCGGTGGACCTGCCCGCCTTCTGCAGCGACTACATGGGCCGTGCGCTCCCCTTCTGGCTGGAGTCGTTGTCTCAGCGTGACGGCGATTACGGCCCCGCCATGGGCAACCCCCTCACCGCGCACACGAACACAGTTCGGGAGGCCATCGGTAGCCACCGTCTCATCCTTGCCAATCACGCCTTGGTTCTCTCTCACCTGGACGACCTGCGCGCCGCTGGCCCGGGCGTACTCCTCTTCCTCGACGAGGCGCACGAGCTTGAGAACGCTGCCACCACCGCGCTGACCGTCGCGGTTGACTACCAGGACCTCGAAGAGGTGCTGGCTGAGCACCACACATGGGTCACGGAGGCACGTCACGGCCCGGAGCGGGACCAGGCCGTGGCTGCAACCTCGGAACTGGAACGGTTGCTGGACGACGAACGGCTACCCAGGCTTGCGGCCCAGGCCTTCGACGTGCAGGCCAAGGGAGTGGGCGTACGGATCGGCAACCGGGCGACCACGCTCGCCGGGCCCCACACGGGTACCTCCGGCACCCGGGACACCCGGCGGCTGTCACTCCTGCTGGAGCGCATCGCCAAGACGTTGGTGACCTGCCGCATCACCCTGGAGCGGTACGTTGCCCAGCACACCGCCCACCTCGACCCACTGGTCAGCGAGCGACTGAACGCGCTCGCCCTGCACACCGACAGCCTCAGCACGTCCCTCGGCCGGATCACAGCCGACCTTGGCGACTTCCTCGACCCCGTTGGCACGCTGGACGAGGAGCTTCCCTCCCGCGTCGTCCACCTGGAGGAGCTGGCCGAACCGAAGTCGGAGCTGCGCTCCTACCGGTTCCGCATTGCCACCAGCCCCATCGACTTGCCCGCTGACCCGGAGTGGCGGCGCTACCTGGACTCGTTCGATCGCGTCCACTACGTTTCGGCGACCCTCCGCGTCGAGGGGAAGTGGGACTTCGTCCTCAGCAGGCTGGGGTTGTCAGGCGACATGCCGGCCCTCACCCTGCCCTCCCCGTTCGACCTGAGCACCCAGGCCGAAGTGGTGTGCTTCACCGACTTCCCGTCCTGGGCAGAACAGGAGGAGGGCGCACTGCGCACTGTGGCCCATCAGGTGGCCGGATTCGCCGCCGAGATGACCCGGGCACGACCGGACGGCAACGGCTTCGACGGCGGAGGGATGATCCTCACCACGGCCCGTTCGACCGCCGCCGGCATCGGCTGCCATCTCGTGGAGGAAGTGCGCTCCCGTGGCCTGAACATCCCGGTCGTCGAAGCGCTCACCCTAGGCAACGGCCGTGCCTATCAGGCGTTCACCGACCGGCGGGACGGTGGCGGTTTCCTCGTCGGGACCAAGGGGCTATGGCAGGGCGTCGATGTCTCCGACGCTGCACGCCTGAACCTCGTCTGGATCAACAAACTCCCCTTCGCACCGTTCGCCGCACCGATCATCGAAGCTCGCCGCGCGGCCGTGGCCGAACGGGCCGCACAGGCCGGCCACCCCGACCCGGAGGGCGCAGCTACTGAGCACTACTACCTGCCACTCGCCGCTCTTCAGCTCCGGCAGGCGGTCGGCCGACTCATCCGGTCCGACCGACACCGTGGAGTCGTGATCATCAGCGACCGCAAACTCGGAGGACACAGCAGCTTGCGCCGCTCTTACCGGCGCGCCTTCCTCGGCAGCCTCGACGAGGGGCTGCAGCGCCCCGACGTGGATAACGGCGAGATTGGCGGTGGCAACGTCACCACCATGGCCGAAGGTTGGCGCCGAATCTGGGAGTTCATGGCCGCACAGGGGCTCCTGGACCCGGCGCGGGCCGCCGAGCTGTGCACCGAGAAGGCACTCGACCAACACACCCTCCTCCCGTACACCCGCCGCATCCGGGAACTGGAGCTGACTCCCGAAGAGGCCCACCGGCTGCGCGAAAAGGACCTGCTTGCCGAGGAGGTGCTGGAACGCTGCGCGCGGATCGGTGGTTTGCTCGGCTTCTCCGATGAACCAGTGCCCCTCAAGCCCGCCCAGCAGACTGTCATCACCGCGGTGGCCGAGGGCCGCAACGTCCTTGGGCTGCTCCCTACCGGGTTCGGCAAGAGCTTCACGTTCCAGCTCCCCGCCCTGGTCCTTCCTGGTGTCACCGTGATCGTGAGCCCGCTTGTAGCTCTTATGCACGATCAGGCCCTCGAACTCAACCGGACCATCGGCGGAGCAGTCCGTGCGTTGATTTCCCCGTTGCGGGAGTCCAGTAGCAGAGCCGGCAAGACCGAGGTCGCGGACCAGTTCCTCGGCCGCGCCGAGCACGGGATCCGCCTCGTGTACGTCAGCCCGGAACGCCTGTGCCAGCGGCGCTTTCGCGAGATCGTGCGGGCCGCCGCCGCAGCCGGCAGGGTGACCCGGATCGCCGTCGACGAGGCGCACACACTGGCACAGTGGGAGGACTTCCGCCCCAGCATGCGCCGGGTCAGCCGGTTCCTGGACGAGTTGCGCCGGGACCACGGGGTGGCTGTCACGGCGGTGACGGCCACCGCCAACAGGGCTGTTCACGAGGCACTCCGCGAAGGACTGTTCGCCTTGCCTGCGGAGGTTCCCGCACAGAACTCGGCCCAGGCAGCCGCTGAGGCAGATCACCTCGGAGTCGTCGGCGGACTTCTGACCGTACGTGAGAACCCGATTCGGCCCGAACTCGCGGTCTTCCGCCGTTCCCTGGACCGACCGGGACAGGGTGGCGTGGCGGCCCTGGCCGAGCGCGTCATCGACGCCCTGGAAGGCCACGCCATCCTGTACTGCCTCACCGTCAAGGAGGTCAACACCCTCTACACGCACCTGCGCGAGTACGTCGGTGACGCCGGAGTGCGCATCCTGCGGTTCCACGGTCGTCTCACCGAGGCGGAAAAGGCGGCCGTCATGAACGAGTTCCGGGAGGCCCCGCGCGAGGGAGACGAGGGGTTCGTACTCCTGGTCATCGTGGCCACCTCCGCGTTCGGACTCGGGGTCAACAGGCCCGACGTGCGGACTGTGATGTGCGCGTCCCCGCCCACCGACCTGGCAGCTCTGTACCAGCAGATCGGCCGGGCAGGGCGGGACGCCGCACGCCCGGGGACGGCTGCCCCCACCCCGGTCAACAGCGGTCTCGCCCTAGTCACGAGCCGGGGGATACGCATGGTCCGCTTCATGACCGGCCAGGAACTGCCCTCCTCCCTGCTGAGGCGCATGGGCACGCTCGTCCTTGCGCAGCACGGCGGGACATTCGACCCGGTGCGGCTGGCCGAGATTCTCATGGCTGAGGACGCTGTCACCGGCCACCTGAGCGAGTCCGAACTGCAGGACCGGTACACCCAGGACCGGTACCGCAGCGGCGTGATGCGGGCTTTCGGGGCTCTCGCCGACCTCGGAGCCGTCGGGGACCTCGGCGACCACCCGCCGCACTGTGCGATCAAGCCCGGCGACCTGCGCCCTGTGCGACCCGAAGTGCGACCGACCGACGCCCCGGCAGGCCAGCCCGACGGGCGTGAAGCCGAGCCGGTACGGATCGAGCAGGCCGTCGTCGACATCGCCCTGTCGTGGGGCACGCCGCGAAGGGTCGACGTCCAGGCTCTCGATCGGGAACTCGCCGTCCGCTGCCCCGGCTACCGGTCTGTCGTCGACGGACCCGCGGCGACCTGGGAGCTCCTCGCCGACCTCCATGACCGCGGTCTCCTGGACGTTTCGGCAGCACCAAGCCGCCGCTTGGTCACCGGCCTCACGGTGCACAGGCGCACCCTGCCCGACGGCTACCTTCCGCTACTCCACCGGCGCGGCAGCCGAGCCGCAGAGGAACTAACGGAGTTGAGGCGTTTCTTCGACGCGACCACCGTTTGCGCCTCGCGGCTCTTCGCCGACTACTTCGGCGTCAGCGACCTCCCCGAGGGCTGCTGTGCCACTGCCGCCTGCCGATGCTCCGCTTGCTGGGACACGGGCAACCAGCCCGTGGACGAACGGCGCCCCGCCGTGGCAGAGGCCTTCTACAGTCCGGCCCTCCGTGGCGGCGGCCGCACCGACACGGCCCACCGCGACCAGCGCGTCGACATCCAGATCCACCGGTTGCTGCAGCTCCAGCCGCAGGGCATGCACCCCCGACGCCTGTGGCACGCGCTACGCGGTGACGAATCCTCTTACCATCCGAGGAGCCGAAAGATGGTCTCTCTGCCCAAGGCCATACGGGACAGCCGTCACTTCGGAGGCCGCGCGGACCTCCCCTACGCTGCGGTTGACGACAGTCTGGCGCGCCTGGCCGAGGGCGGAGCCGTCACAGGGGGACCGGACGGCCTCTGGCGTGTGATCCGTCCGGCACGACACGCACTGCCCTCTATCGCGCGGAGGGAGGGCGAGGCGTGACCGCGATCATCAGCGGCGGGGTCGGCGTCTGGCGCCCGTACGACGACCACCCCGTGCTCACCCCGGCCATGACCGGCGGGCACCAGACCACACCTCCCGATGAGTTGGCCCGGCTGCGCCGCTACCTGGAGGCGGTCATCGCCGACCGCTGCTGTCCAGTACACACGACGGTCGCCTTCAACGCTGCGTACTTCGGTTACGAACTCGGCGGTGAGGGCTATGGCAACGGCCCCTTCGAGCTCGACGACTTCCCCACCCTGACCCTGGGGAACGAGGTGGCGGCACGCCCCGTCGGAGCCCTCGTCCGCATCGAAACGGGCTCCGACCCGCTGTACGCAGAGATTGTCTACAAGGAGGGCCACCATCCCGTCATCGGGGAAGGCGGTGAGGTGCCGTCCTGGGTATCTGGAGCCCCGGCCGGTGCACAGGGCCCCCAGGAGCAGGAGGCAGAGACAGTCGTCCGTAGAGAACTCCTCGTCCCCGATCTCACGGCCTTCGGACCCGCGCTCCAGCTCGACGACACGAAGCTCAAGAGGTTGCGTGCCCGCGGGAAGTGGCTCGACGAGGACGGCCACGTCCTGGTCGACTCCCGCTACGCCACCCCGTACGATGCAGCACTTGACGACACGGCGGCCTTTGTCGACTACCTCCTCAAACACCAGCTGGAATCGCTCCTGAGCCCACTCGTCCCCGTATCCGTCGCCCACCTGGCGGACGGCAGCGACGAGGAGCGTCTGCGGTCCGCCCTCACGGGATTGATGGACGTGATCGCTCACGCTCTGCACACCACCGACGGTGTGCGTGGTTGGGGCCACTACGCGCTGACTCGCGAACGCATTGGGTCCGGTCTCCGCCAGGACGGACCGCTGGGAGGATCGGATCTGTACGACCTTGTGGGCTCCCTGGAACGTGCGGTCACCCCAAGCACTCGTCGCCGTCGCGGTTTGAGCGGCTCGCGGACCGTGTACACGGCGATCGCCCCCTGGCTGCGCAGGGTGGCAGGCGCCGAACCGCTGCTGACCGGAACGGAGTACGCGGTCTCGGTCTGCCGGGCCAACCTCGCCGTGAAGGACTTTCTCCGCGGCGACACCGACAATGGCCTGCGCGGCGGCAGCGACGTAAGAATCACCCTGGACGACAGCTTCGAGAACGGCGGAATCTGGCGCTCCCACTACCCGGGTTCGGAGGAGATGGACGGGGGCGACCCCCTGGTCCCGGCAGGGCGCGGTTGGCGCGAGGCGGTGAACCCGCCGGTGAACCGGACCGCCAGCCTCCCTCCGCACAGCATCCCGCAAGATGAGCAATCTGCCGACATTCCGCCGGTCGATGCTCCCCTCGCCGACACCCCCCTCACCGATGAGGAGGAGATCGGTCTCCGGAACTTCCTTCGGATCGACGACAGCGAACTCTGCTGGCAGCAGCCGTTGCGCCTTGCCCATCTCATGGAGGACAGGATTCCGCTGAACCGGATGGTCCGGGGCGCACTCGCTTACCTCGGTCCGGACGCCGTCCGCGTACGGCTGGAGATACACCACCCCGGCGGCATGATCGATCCCTTCGAGGAAGTGCAGGAGGTCACTTTGGACCTCGTCGGAGAGGTCGGCATGCTCCGCGACGTTCAGTGGCCCATCGACTTCTTCCCGGGACTCCGCCTACGGCTCCAATGGCCCCGTGGGAGCACAGTCTTCAGGCTTTTCACACTCGAACTGGAGGAGCCTGTCGACATCGACGGACAGCTCGTCACCCACCAGTACGACCCACAGGTGCTAACCCGAGACAGTGCTCCGGGAAGCACCCGGGACGTTGATTCGTCCGCCGGCTTGGACGACAGGCAACTGGTGCTGCGCGCCGTACGCCGCTTCGGCCGGCTCACACCCGACGGACATGCCCTGCTCGACCGCGACGCACTGCCCCGTGGAATCTATGACGCCTCACCCTCACCCCACCAGGTCACCGCGGTGGAGCGGGCCGTGGAGGAACTGCTCGCCGAACGGCACCTGTATGCGGCGGCCGGGAGCCGCGGCGCAGACGGTGAACCCCACCACCCCGCCCGCGACGGCGAGCACCGGATCCCTCTGGTGGGCTATGCGCCCCGACCTGTGGTCGCACCGCGGCCGGGGGGAGGAGGCGGTGGAATTCCTCAGAGCACAGGCGTCGAGTACGTCGTTCACGGCTTCCTGCGAAGACTGCCCGCAGGCCGGGAACCGAGCGACGTCCAGCGCGCTGCCTACCGAGAGCACTGCCGTCACGTCGGAAAGGCCGACGGGTGGGAGCTGCCCCGCGGCTACACCTTCGTCACACCGCACTCCCGACGGCGCTGACGGGCCACACATTGCCGGAGCCGCCCACGCAGCACTGGCCGCGTCATGCTCGCGCCGTTGCCGCACTGGCCTTCACACACCACCCAGTACATTGACGAAGAAGTCGGACACAGAATGAGCCTCAGCTATGCGGTGGTCACAGAAGCCCCGTTGTCGCCCCCAGGCGTACCCATCGATCTCCTCAAAGAGTTGGCCTCGAGCCTCGACAGGCTCGGTCCGGTCGTGGACAAAGCCCTAATGCAACTCACCGTCGAAGAGACGGGCCTCGCGCTCAACTCCCTCGACACAAGGGACCGGCAGGCGATCATGCGAACCCTCGGGTTCCGCAGGGTCGTACCACGTCGTTTCGGTCAGGCGCTGAGTGAACAGGTTCTCAGGCGGATGCAGCGGCGGGAACCGGCCGTGGAGCGGTGCCATGCCGCATCGCACCTCACCAACCGCATTGTGGCCGACATCGTTCGCGAGGCCATGGGACACATCCCAGACCGCCGCAGTGGTAACCCTGTCGATCGGTGGGGTGCCCGGCTGATCCGCCTTGCGCTCTTCTCCCGGACCCAGGCGTCGGTCTTCGACGCACACCTCCTCGTACGGGCCGCTGAACAGGACTGGTATGGGACGGAGGCGGACGACGACGCCCGAGAGGCAGTGCGCGCGGCGGCGCAGCGGATCGTCGATGCGGCTCCGGACTACCATCCCGGCACCGCGTTCGACGAGGACGGCGACGGCGACGACGTGAAGGGGAAGACCGAGGTCGAGCTCGCGGGAGGGAGTCCGGAGACCGCTGTCGCACCGACGCCTCGTCAACCTCACAATGTGGTCGAAGAGGACCAGGCGCAGAACCCGCCCGTGGATCGGATCACGCTCCAGAACCTCGGTTTCCTTAGGGAAGAATTAGTGAGCGCGGTCGGCCAGGCGCAAGACGCCGCCGATCGCGTGCGGCTCTCGCTACAGGACGGACGTCCGCCGGCCGCTCCCGATCTGGAAACCCTTGCCGCGGTCGAGCAGGCTTTCGCCTGCGCCCGAACGAGGCTCGCTGAAACCGGCCTCACTGACGTCCCCGATCGTCTCGATGATGTCCTCGCGGTTGTCGACGCCTTCCACGCGACTGTGGAGCGAAACGAGAAAAAGGACGGGACCCGCAGAGCCCTCGCCACAGTTCTCACCCTCGGCTGCCAGCCGGACAGCGCAGTGGCGGGCGTGATCGCGGATGCCAGGCAGCGTGCCGAAGGCCTCCTTGCCAAGCTGCAATGGGACGAGCAGGACGATGCCTGCGCCGACTTCCTCACCCTGTTGGTGCGCCTCGTCGAAGTGAAGGACGAACAAGCCTCCCAGCAGACGCTCGTCGAGATTCAGCAGCAGTTGTCCCTGGCCCACCCCCCGTACGCCGTGGCTGCCGTGCTGCACGACCAGATCACGATGATGCCCTCCCAGGAGCTGGCAACCACGCAACAGACGGTGGCCGAAGGGCCTACCGATAGCGCGGAGAGGCGGGACCGGCGGGGCACGGTAGTGCCGGAGACGGGTCCAGCGAACGAGTCTGGCACCGCAGACGCCGACCGGCCCGCGGCAGAGAGGGACGGGGGCTTGGCCATCACCTCGCGTGATTCCGGCTCCGCCACGGCCGAGGAGCCCGTACCGTCGGCTTCACGGTCTGAGTGGCACGTGGCCGACCTCATGAAGAAGGCATCCTCCACCGAGACGGTCCTCCGCCCCGACGTCGACTTGCCGCCGGCCGTTGCCGGTGCGGACGCCGCGTCCAGCCCGGAGATTGGTTTGGCCGGTCACCTGGAGGACGTCGAGCTGATCCTTGCTCGCCTCATCACCGAGAGGCGCTTCGGGCTCGCCGCTCAGCTGTCCAGCGCGGCAGGCCGACCGCGGGCAGAATCCGCGGTGCTGCGCCTGTCCGCCGCATCGGCGTTGCTGAACCCGCGCTCCGAAGGGACCGCACGGTTCGTCGAGGACTCGCTGCGCGAATGGGACGCGCAGGAGGGCGTCGCGGCAGGCGGACTGGAACTGCTCCTGCTGCCAGTCATCGTGAAGGCGGCGTTGGTGACCGGGGCACCGGTCATCGGCGCTCAGCTCAGAGCACTCTCCCCGCATCTGCCTGGCACCCTCCAGAAGGTGGCCGCTGAGGTGGCCGAACGCACCCTGAACAGTGCGCTGGTCCTGGCGCCGCTGCACACCGTCGTCGCCGACGTGTCGCAGACCGAGAACCGACTCCAGGACGCGGTCGAGTCATGCCGGAACCTGCTGGTAGCACCTCGGATGCGGTTTCAGCGGGCCTCCCAGATGGTGAAGCAGTGGCTGCTGCCGAGCGGCTTGTTGGGCAGCGTCCTGACGTCCATCGTCAACGGCTCCGCCGACGCTTCGGACCGTGCCGACGCCCTGCTGCAGCGGCTCGAGCGGACAGCGCACCTCGAGGACGAGATCGACCGGATGGACGGCGAGCTACGCGGCACAGGCGGACGCGTCATCCACGGGTCCGGGCGCAACAATGTGCGTCAGTTCCTGGAACGTGTGCGCGCCGCCGTGTGGGAATGGAACATGATCCAGCGGGAGCTGGGGAGCGCGCGATCCGAGGAGACGGCATGGGCCGCGGACTCGGTGGCTGGCCTGAGACTGTCCCTCCTGGGACTGCGCAAGGGCGCCATGAGCGACCTGGCGTCCGCCGGTCAGCGGTCCCGTCCTGTAGCGAGAGCTGCTGCCGCTGCCTCCGAGGAGATGTTCACAGAAGTCTTCGACGAACTCGACTCGGGTATGTCCCCGGCGCTTCACGCGATCGAGACTGACGTCTCGGAGTTGTTGGACGTCGAGCTGTACAAGCTGCCGGACTGGCCTGGCACGGTTCCCACCGTGCCCGCCCTGATCGCGGCCGTGGACCGGACGTGGGAGGAGGCGATCGGCTTTCAGACCGCGCGGGACGGCTTCACTGCCGTACGTACGCTCCTGAATCTCGCGGAGCGGGGGGTCCTGCCCGCGGGCCACGCCCTGGAATCATCCGGTGACCGCCTCGCCCGCCTCGTGCAGACGGAGAAGGAGCGGCACCGCGTGCTCGCTGAAAAGGCACGGGCACTCGGGGCGGAACTTCGCCGAGCCCAGGCGGACGGTGCCCTGACCGACGAGCAGGACGTCAACCTCCAGGAACTTCTTGCCGACTCCGCACCCCAAACGGAGAGCGGTTCACCGCGTGAGCTGTCGGTGATCCGGCGCAACCTGGACCGGCTGGCCGAGCTGATTCCGCACCACCGCAAGGAGGCCGCGGACCGGCTCCGGGCGCGGCTCACTGCCCTGCCGGCAGTCAGCCAAGACGATCGCAGGCGCGTTCTGCACAATCTGGACACAGACAGTCTGGCCACCGCCGCGGAACTGGTCTACTTCCTCGAACTGGGCGAGTCGGTCCCGGAGATCAGGGCCGAGGACTCGCACCTGGAGATGTTCTTCCCCGCCGTGCCCGACGCCCTGCCCGGAGGTGTCACCCCCGACATGATTGAGGCTGTCCGGTCCCGCAGACAACTGTACGAGTCGGCGGTGCTGGACTACTCGGTCCTGTCCGAGGGCGCAGCCGAGCGAGCCGCCGACGCCCTCGAACGCTGGGCGAAACTGGCCTCGACCCGTGACCGAGCCAACATCAATCCGCGGGTGGACTTGATCCCGGCTTTGTCCCTGCTCGGCTTCGAGGCGAGGAAAGCCCTGCCTTTGCGTGAGCTGCGGTACGGCAACGACTATCGCTTCTTCGAGCTCGCCGAGACGGAAGTCACCGGCAGGGCCTGGGCGCCTGCCTTCGGCTCGCAGATCAAGGACCGCGGCAACAAGCTGCGCGCCCTGCTCATCTGGGGACGTCCGGCGGCGAAACTGCTAATCAGCCGCATCTCCCAGGATCCCGACGAAAGCAGCCTACTCGTCGTGCACTTCGGCACCATCGACAGCAGGACGCGCACCGAACTAGCCTGCGCCTCGCAGGGCGGCAAGCCCATTCTCGTGGTCGACGACGCGGCACTGGCCTACCTCACCGCGCACGGCAATAGGCGGGTCGACGCCGCCACCGAGATGCTTCTGCCCTTCTCCGGAGTGAACCCGTACATCAAGGAGAAGCGGGGACAGATCGGCCGTGAGATGTTCTACGGACGTGATCGCGAACGCAAGAGCATTCTCGACCCGGCCGGGACGCAGATCATCTACGGCGGCCGCGGGCTAGGAAAGTCGGCGCTGCTCGCCGACGCGGGCGACCGGTTCGTGGAGCAGCGCCCCGGATCGCACCGCAAGCTCTACTTGAACCTCGACAAGATCGGCATCGGCAAGGGCACCGCTCTTGGCGCCGCGGTCATCTGGAACACGCTGGACCAGGAGCTGACCAAGGAAGGCGTCCTCGAGGAGCCCCGTCGCAGAGGCCCGAAGTCGGAGCCGTGGCAACGGGTCACGGAGGGCATCGCCACTTGGCTGGATCAGGACTCCGATCGGCGGCTGCTCATCCTCCTCGACGAGTGCGACCGGTTCTTTGAGGCCGACGTACCCGAGTGCACGGAGACCCGCCGGCTGCGCGGCCTGGGTGACGACTCACGTGGCCGAGCGAAGGTCGTTTTCGCCGGTTTGCACTCCGTGCAGCGCTTCACCCGCCTTGCCAGGAACGGACCATTCAGCCACCTCGCCCAGACACCGACCGTCGTCGGACCGCTCACGCCGCAGTTCGCCGCCGATCTGATCGTCCACCCGATGCGGGCCCTGGGATTCGAGTTCGAGGACGTCGACCTCGTCAACAGGGTCCTGGGATTCTGCTCGTACCAGCCCTTCTTGCTGCAGATCTTCGGCAGCCGGATGGTGCAGGTCATGCAGGACAAGCGGGCACGGCAGCCGCTGCTTCCCCCGCCCTACACGATCGAGGCGGCCGACGTGGATGCAGTGGAGCAGGATGCATCTCTGCGCTCCGACATCACGGCGGCCTTCAAGGACACTCTGGCCCTCGACGACCGCTACAACGTCGTGGCCAACGTCCTTGCCCAGCACGCTCGCGACAACGGCCTGGAGACCAGGCTCAGCGACCGGGAACTGCGCGACGAGTGCGCCGGTTGGTGGCCGCAGGGCTTCGACAAACTGGACAGCGAGGGTTTCCGGGCCTATCTGCAGGAGATGGTGGGCCTCGGCGTCCTCGCACCGAACCACGATGGACAGGGCTGGCACCTGCGCGGACCGAATGCCCTGCGCATGATCGGCACCGCTCAGGAGATCGAGGCACGCCTCCTGGGTGCCGAGCGGGAGTACCGTCTGGAGGAGGCCGTCGTCTTGGAGAGCCGCCCTGGCCTCGACGACGGGCGCCGGTCCGCACCGCTGACGATCAACCAGGTCGACTACCTGCTCGGTGAGCGGAGGAACCAGGTTCGTGTCGTCCTCGGCACTCGCGCGACGGGCATTGGGGACGTGGAGCGCACTCTGCGGGACGCGACGGGCCGGGTGGCCGGCTGGATCCTGCCACCGATCGGCAATGCCAACACCTATCGCAAGCAACTCGCAGCGGGCCAAGCCAGAGAACGACGCCTGCTCATCAGCGACCTCGCGCTGGGCAGTGACAAGTCTTGTCGGCAGTCGCTCGAACAGGCCAGGACGATACTGCCCACCGTCGCGGAGGCGACCCGATCGGTGGTCCTGGTGTCGAGCCCCGAACAGCTCGGCTTCTGGCGCGACCTGCTCACCGCCCCTGAGACGGCCGGAGGGGACGACGACACCGTGGTGGTGCTGCGTCGCTACGACCGGCGTGGCCTGAGGGACTGGACGCAGCAACACAGCGCCTACGAGACGGAGGAGCGGCTGACCAAGCTAGCTGCGATCACCGGAGGCTGGCCGTTCCTGCTGGACAAGGTCCTGGACCTGCGCGACCAGCACAGGGATCAGGACAACGCCCTGGAAGAGCTGGAGAAGTGGCTGACCCGCAAGGAGAACGCACGAGAGTTCGTCGATGCTGTGGGCCTTGCGCAGGACACCCTGACCGACACGGACGGTGAGGACGACCTGGTCAGGCGTGGCTACGAAGCTGTGGTCGAAGAACTCGGCGCCGGATGGAACCCCGAAGGCGACTGTGTGACCGCGGCTGAGCTCGCCGGTCTCACTGAGGAAGACGCACGGTGGGCCCTCACCTGCCTGGAAACCCTCCAGGCCTTCGACAGGGACGACACCCGCCTGCGCGTCGAGCGGGTGCTCCACGCGGCGCTCGGCACCCTAGGCTCCTAGGAATGATCAAGGCGTGGGGGCCGTGACACGGATCCGGCCCCCATGGCCCTGATGGCCTGCGCTGCTCTCACCGGCCGGCTTTCCGAGTGCGAGGCTCATCGCGACGTCGCCCACTCGGGGGCGGCCACAACCGCCGGATGACAGAGATCCGCGTCAGTCGGCGATGGGCTCCCAGATCACCACGCGTCGTGTATCCAAATGGCCTTATGCCGCTCGATCGAGCCTCGCTCACGGCAGCACGGGACAACCCATGCACCATGGGCCAGGTCGGGGGCTCCGTTGCCGAGATCGCTGCGCGTCTTGGACGACCAACTACGGCGACACCCCTGGTGACCTGCGCTGTACCATTGTGCCAACTATCTCTCTGATGCCGATACTCCAGTGGCAGAATCTAGTTGGCATTACTGCAGGTCAGGATCGTCAGCTAGTGCCAACTAGCAATCCTGGTCACACCTGCGGGCATGGGCGACCCCGGGCTGTTCACGCCGAACTCCGTGACCTGGCAGATGCATGGCGACCCCATGATGTGGGTCGCCGGCATCCGCGCGCTCTACCTGCAGGCCCTGCACCCGCGCGCGGTGCGCGGCGTCATGCAGAACTCGGACTTCCGCAGCGACGCCTGGGGCCGTCTGATGCGCACCGCGAACTTCGTCGGCACGACGACGTACGGCACGACCGAGGCCGCCGAGCGGGCCGGCGCGCGGGTGCGGAAGATCCACAGCATGCTGAAGGCGACCGACCCGGACACCGGTGAGCGCTACGGCGTCGACGAACCCGAGCTGCTGCTGTGGGTGCACTGCGCGGAGATCGACTCCTACCTGCACGTCCTGCGCCGCTCCGGCTTCCCGCTCACCGACGCCCAGGCCGACCGGTACACAGCCGAACACCGGGTCAGCGCGCGCCTGGTGGGCCTCGACCCCAAGGCCGTACCCGCGAGCCGGGCCGAACTCGCCGCGTACTTCGACGCGGTGCGGCCGCACCTGGCGGCGGGACCCGAGGCACGCGCGGTGGACGACTTTCTGCTCCGTCCTCCGACGCATCCCCTCCTCGTCCCCGCGCGCGAGGTGCTGTGGCGGCGCGTGGCGCACCTGGCGTACGCCGCTCTGCCGCCGTACGCCCACGCGTTGTACGGAAGACCGGCCCCCGCACCGGCGGCCGTCACCCGCCGACTGCGGGCCGCGGGCGCCCTCCTGCGGTGCGTTCCCGCACGTGTGCGCTGGCAACTGCCGCCCAAACACATTCTGCGAGCCACGGCGAGGCTGGGACCGCAGGCGCGTCCGGCACCGTACAAAGTCGGGCGATAGGCCGCCATACTGGACGAGCAGGGGGGTGTGGTGCGGATCCGGCCGACGCGGTGCGGCCGGGCGCGGTGCCGCGGTGGCCACCCGGCGGCGGGGCGGACGGCGACGGGGGCGGCGGATCGCTATGGGGGAGAACAGGCTGGTTCAGGGCCGGTACCGGCTGCTCGACCTGATCGGGCGTGGCGGGATGGGCGAGGTGTGGCGGGCCAGCGACGAGTCCCTTGGCCGGCAGGTCGCGGTGAAGTGTCTCAAGCCGCTCGGCCCGTACCACGACCCGTCGCTCGCCCCCGTCCTGCGGGAGCGGTTCCGCCGTGAGGCCCGAGTGGCCGCCGCCCTGTCCCACCGCGGGGTGACGGTCGTCCACGACTTCGGCGAGTTCGACGGGATGCCGTACCTGGTCATGGAGTTGCTGGACGGCCGTGACCTGAGCCGGCTGCTGGCGGACAACAAGGGGCATCCGCTGCCGGTGGACGAGGTGGAGGACATCGCCGACCAGGTCGCCGTCGCCCTCGAATACACCCATCGGCGAGGCGTCGTGCACCGCGACCTGAAGCCGGGCAACATCGTGCGGCTGACGGACGGAACGGTGAAGATCTGCGACTTCGGCATCGCTCGGCTCGGCCACGGCATCGGCTTCACCGCCCGGCTGACCGGCACCGGCGTTGCCCTGGGCACCCCGCACTACATGTCCCCGGAACAGATCGTCGGCGACGGTCTGGACCAGCGCAGCGACCTGTACTCGCTGGGCTGCGTGCTGTACGAGATCGCCACCGGCGCACCACCGTTCGACCTTGAGGACGCCTGGGCGATCCTCATCGGCCACCGCGACACCCCGCCCCGGCCCCCGCGCGCACTGCGTCCGGACCTGCCCCGCCGCCTCGAGGGGATCATCCTCGGCCTCCTCGCCAAGCGACCCGAGGAACGGCCTTGCGATGCAGCAGAGTTGGTCAGTCGGCTCCGGGCCGATCGGCCGAACGGCACCCGGGTCAGGGGCGTTGAGGTCCAGGAGGGCAGAGGCGCAGCCCGCCTGCCGTCCTGGACCTGCGGCCTGACCACCGGCCACAAGGCACTGGGCACGGGACCCGGCGCCCTGCCCCCGGACGCGGGGGCGGCACTGTCGGGCCGATGGAGCGCACCCCGACGGGAGGCGGAGCCGTATCCGGCAGGAGACCTCGGTCACGTGGCCGCGTCCGGCCACCGGGGGTCGGCGGCCGCTCGACGGGCCATGCCGGTACGGCGCGCGGAGCGCCCAGGCGCCGAAGGCCCCAAGGCCCTGGCCGGCCGACACGAGTCCGCCTGCGCGTTGCTCCGCGCCGGCCGCGTCACCGAGGCGCTGGCCGCCTACACGGACCTCGCCGAGACCGGTGCCCGGTTGCTCGGCGCCGACCACCCCGACACCCTCGCCGCCCGGCAGGACACCGCCTATGCGCTGGGTCGGCTGGGCCGGCACTTCGAGGCCCACCAGGTGTACACGGAGGTGCTGGCCGCCCGGGTGCGCGTCCAGGGGACCGACCATCCCGACACCCTGCGCTGCCGGCACAACCTCGCCTGCGCGCTCGGCCGGCTCGGCCGCCTGGACGACGCCTGCCGCACGGCCCGGGAGGTGGCCGCCGTCCGGGCCCGGGTGCTCGGCCCCGACCACCCCGACACCCTGGTCTCGCGCTGCGAACTCGCCTACGTCCGGGGCCAGTCGGGTTGTTGGGAGGAGTCGCTGGACATCTACCGCGAGGTCGCGGGGGCCCGGGCCCGGGTCCTGGGCGCCGACCACCCCGACACCCTCGCCGCCCGCTACGAGACCGCCCTCAGCCTCGGTCGCCTCGGCCGCGGCGCGGACGCCCTGCGCGAGTACCGTGCGCTGATCACGGACCGCACCCGCGTGCAGGGCCCCACCCACCCCGAGACCCTGCGCGCCCGGCACGGCCTCGGGGTCAACCTCGGCCGGCTCGGACGCTGGGAGGACGCCCTCGCCGAGGCGCGGGACGTCTGTCTGCTCCGCGAGCAGACGCTGGGGCCCGCCCACCCCGACACGCTGGTCAGCCGCCGTGAGGTCGCGGTCGCGCTCGGCTGGCTGGGGTGCTGGGCGGAGGCCCTCACCGAGTACCGCCGCCTCGCCGTCACCCGTGAGCAGAACCTCGGCCCGGACCACCCCGACACTCTCGCCGCCCGCGGCGACGAGGCGCACTGCCTGGAACGGCTCGGCCGGAGCACCGAGGCGGGGGAGCTCTACCGCAGGGTCGCGGTGGTCCGCCGCCGGCTCGCACCGGGCGGAGCCTGACCACCCGGGTCGCCGACCGCCCGAGTCGTCCGGCCCGAGGAGGACGCCGGGAGCCGCGCCCGGGTACGTCGCCCGGCACCGGCCGCGGTGTGCGACCTCGGGCCGTCCGGGTGAGGCGTGTGAGGGGCAGGCCCTCTCCGTGGCCGTCCGTTCGGGGCCCAGCGACCCGGTCTCCCCGCCCCCCACCGCCCGGCCCGGCCGCCCCCCACCGCCCGGCCCGGCCGCCCCCCACCGCCCGGCCCGGCCGGCTCAGGCCGCCGGCGCGGTCACCCGGCCGAGACCGCTCCGTCCCCGGGCGGGGCATGCCTCTGGCCGTCGTGGATCATCGCGTGTTACGAAGAACCATGCCTGCCAACGCACACACCCGCACCTACGACGCCGTCATCGTCGGCGGCGGACACAACGGCCTGGTGGCCGCCGCCTACCTGGCCCGCGCCGGCCGTTCGGTCCTGGTGCTGGAACGGCTGGACCACACCGGCGGCGCCGCGATCTCCACCCGCCCCTTCGCCGGCGTCGACGCCCGGCTTTCGCGCTACTCGTACCTGGTCAGCCTGCTGCCGCAGAAGATCGTCCGGGACCTCGGACTCGGCTTCCAGGTGCGCGCCCGCACCATCTCCTCCTACACCCCGGCGGAGCGCGACGGCCGGCCCACCGGACTTCTCGTCGGCGGCGGCGAGCAGCGCACCCGGGAGGCCTTCGCCCGGCTGACCGGCGGCGAAAGCGAGTACGAGGCCTGGCAGCGCTTCTACGGCATGACCGCGCGCGTCGCCGAGCGCGTCTTCCCCACCCTCACCGAGCCCCTGCCCTCCCGTGACGAACTGCGCCACCGCATCGACGACGAGACCGCCTGGCGAAGCCTGTTCGAGGAGCCGATCGGCGTCGCCGTCGAGGAGAACTTCACGGACGACCTGGTGCGCGGCGTGGTCCTCACCGATGCCCTGATCGGCACCTTCGCCGACGCCCATGACCCCTCCCTCACCCAGAACCGCTGCTTCCTCTACCACGTCATCGGCGGTGGCACCGGCGCCTGGGACGTGCCCGTCGGCGGCATGGGCGCCCTCACCGACGCCCTGGCCGCGGCGGCGCGATCCGCGGGCGCGGTCATCGCGACCGGGCACGAGGCGGTCCGGATCGCCACCGACGGAAACCATGCCGAGGTCACCTACCGCACGGCCGACGGCGAGGGCGTCGCCGCCGCCCGGCACGTCCTGGTGAACGCCTCCCCGCAGGAGCTGGCCACCCTGACGGGCGACCCGGCACCCGAGCCCGCCGAGGGCGCCCAGCTCAAGGTCAACATGCTGCTCACCCGGCTGCCGAGGCTGCGCGATGCGGCCGTCGATCCACGCGAGGCGTTCGCCGGCACCTTCCACATCGCCGAGGGATACCAGCAGCTCGCCACCGCACACGCCCAGGCCGCCGCCGGTGAACTCCCCGCCGTCCCGCCCTCGGAGATCTACTGCCACTCCCTGACCGACCCCACCATCCTCGGCCCCGACCTCGCCGAGCGCGGTTACCAGACGCTCACCCTGTTCGGCCTGCACGCCCCGGCCCGGCTCTTCGACCGGGACAACGACGCCGTACGCGAGGAGCTGCTGAAGTCGACCCTGGCCCAGCTCGACGCCCATCTCGCCGAACCTCTCGCCGACTGCCTGGCCACCGACGCCGACGGTCGCCCCTGCATCGAGGCGAAGACCCCGCTGGACCTCGAACGGGACCTCAGGCTGCCCGGCGGCAACATCTTCCACCGCGCCCTGTCCTGGCCCTGCGCCGAGGAGGCTTCGGGCCGTTGGGGAGTGGAGACCCGGCACGCGAACGTCCTGCTGTGCGGCGCGGGCGCCGTGCGCGGGGGAGGAGTGAGCGGCGTACCGGGACACAACGCGGCGATGGCGGTACTGGAGACCACCTCGTGACCCGGGGCCGCCGGCCATAGATCTGACGGATCGTCAGCTATCTCTTCCCTCCTCCGACAGGCTGCGGCATCCTGCGCGCATGCAGACGGAGCTGAGCAGGAAACTGGGAATCGAGCACGCCGTCTTCGGCTTCACACCGTTCCCCGCCGTCGCCGCGGCCATCAGCCGGGCCGGCGGCTTCGGCGTGCTCGGCGCGGTCCGCTACACCGATCCCGACGAGCTCACACGCGATCTCGACTGGCTCGACGCGCACGCCGGCGGCCGGCCCTACGGGCTGGACGTCGTCATGCCCGCGAAGACGGTCGGGGGCGTGACCGAGGCCGACATCGAGGCGATGATCCCCGAGGGGCACCGGCGGTTCGTGCGCGAGACGCTCGCCGAGTACGGCGTTCCCGAGTTGGCCGAGGACGAGGCCTCCGGGTGGCGGATCACCGGCTGGATGGAGCAGGTCGCCCGCACCCAGCTCGACGTCGCCTTCGACCACCCCATCAAGCTGCTCGCCAACGCGCTCGGTTCCCCGCCCGCCGATGTCGTCGCCCGCGCCCAGGACCGCGGCGTGCTCGTCGCCGCCCTCGCGGGCAGCGCCCGGCACGCCCGCAAGCACCAGGAGGCGGGCATCGACGTCGTCGTCGCCCAGGGCTACGAGGCCGGCGGCCACACCGGGGAGATCGCCACCATGGTGCTCACACCCGAGATCGTGGACGCCGTCGACCCGCTGCCCGTCCTGGCGGCCGGCGGCATCGGCAGCGGCCAACAGGTGGCCGCCGCGCTCGCGCTGGGCGCGCAGGGTGTGTGGCTGGGCTCCGTGTGGCTGGCCACCACAGAAGCGGATCTGCACTCACCTGCCCTGACCCGCAAGCTCCTCGCGGCCACCTCCGACGACACCGTCCGCTCCCGCGCCCTCACCGGCAAACCCGCACGTCAGCTCCGTACGGAGTGGACCGACGCCTGGGACGACCCGGCCGGACCCGGCACCCTGCCCATGCCGTTGCAGGGACTGCTGGTGGCCGAGGCGGTGTCCCGGATCCAGAAGTACGAGGTGGAACCGCTGCTCGGCACGCCGGTCGGGCAGATCGTCGGCCGGATGACCGGCGAACGCAGCGTGCAGGCCGTCTTCGACGACCTCACCCGCGGCTTCGAGAGGGCCGTGGACCGCATCAACAGCATCGCCGGAAGGAGCGGCCGATCGTGAGCACACCCCCCGCCGGATTCTGGGCACAAGCCGCACAGCACCCCGACCGCACGGTCCTCATCGCCCCCGACGGCGAGGCATGGACCGCCGGACGCCTGAACGCGGCCGCCAACCGGCTCGTCCACGGCCTGCGCGCGGCCGGCCTGGGACGCGGCGACGCCTTCGCCGTCGTCCTGCCCAACGGCGCGGAGTTCATCGCGGCCTACCTGGCCGCCACCCAGGCCGGGTTCTATCTGGTCCCGGTCAACCACCACCTCGTCGGCCCCGAGATCGCCTGGATCGTCGCCGACTCCGGGGCCAAGGTGGTCATCGCCCACGAGCGGTTCGCCGACCAGGCACGCGCCGCCGCTGACGAGGCGGGACTGCCCGCCACCCGCCGGTACGCGGTCGGCGAGGCAGGCGGCTTCCGGCCGTACGCCCAACTCCTGGACGGACAACCGGAGTCACCACCCGCCGACCGGGAGCTGGGCTGGGTCATGAACTACACCTCCGGTACGACGGGACGGCCGCGCGGCATCCGCCGCCCCCTGCCCGGCACGGCGCCCGAGGAGTCCCATCTGGGCGGCTTCCTCGGGATCTTCGGCATCAAGCCGTTCGACGACAACGTCCACCTGGTCTGTTCGCCGCTGTACCACACGGCCGTCCTGCAGTTCGCGGGCGCCTCCCTGCACATCGGCCACCACCTGGTCCTCATGGACAAGTGGACCCCGAAGGAGATGCTCCGCCTCATCGACACCCACCGGTGCACGCACACCCACATGGTCCCGACCCAGTTCCATCGCCTGCTGGCCCTCCCCGACGCGGTGAAGGCCCGCTACGACGTCTCGTCGATGCGGCACGCCATCCATGGCGCCGCCCCCTGCCCCGACCACGTCAAGCGGGCCATGATCGACTGGTGGGGCCACTGCGTGGAGGAGTACTACGCGGCCAGCGAAGGCGGCGGCGCCTTCGCCACCGCGGAGGACTGGCTGAAGAAACCCGGCACCGTGGGCAAGGCCTGGCCGATCAGCGAACTCGCCGTCTTCGACGACGACGGCAACCGGCTCCCGCCCGGCCGACTGGGCACGGTCTACATGAAGATGAGCACCGGCGGCTTCTCCTACCACAAGGACGAGGCCAAGACCCGCAGGAACCGCATCGGCGACTTCTTCACCGTCGGCGACCTCGGATACGTGGACGAGGACGGCTACCTGTTCCTGCGCGACCGCAAGATCGACATGATCATCTCCGGTGGGGTCAACGTCTACCCGGCCGAGATCGAGGCCGTGCTGCTGTCCCACCCGGCCGTCGCCGACGCCGCCGCCTTCGGTGTCCCGCACGACGACTGGGGCGAGGAGGTCAAGGCGGTCGTCGAACCGGCCCCCGGGCACGAGCCGGGCCCGTCCCTCGCCGCCGCCCTGCTCGATCACTGCACGCAGCGGCTCGCCGGCTACAAACGGCCGAGAAGCGTCGACTTCGTCGCCGAGATGCCCCGCGATCCCAATGGCAAGCTGTACAAACGGCGGTTGCGGGACCCGTACTGGGCGGGACGCAGCAGGCCCGTGTGAGCAGCGGGCGTCACTCGGCCCGGGCCCATCACGGCTTCAGGAGCGAGACGGAGAGCAGCCCTCCAGGCAACCGGCGAGGCCCGAGGAGTCGGTGCCCATTTTGCGGTACACGCTGGACAGCAACTGCCGCACGCCCTGCTCGGTCAGGCGCAGCTCCTTGGCGACCACCGCCGCCGGATGCCCCTGGACGACCAGTTCGGCGGCGCGGCGTTCCTGGGCGGACAGGGTGTCCGCCTGCACGTAGCGCAGCGGAAGCGGGCGCAGACCGGCTGTCGAGAGCTCCGTCCTGGCCCGGGCCGCCAGCGCCTCAGCCCCGCAGTGGACGGCGCCCTCCAGCCCTTGGTAGAGCCGGTCGGCGGCCTCCTGCAACCGTCCGTTGCGGGACAGCGCGGCGCCGTGCCCGATCTGGGCGCGGGCGAGTTCACAGGCGGCGGGCGACTGTTCCAGGTGCTCGACGGCCTGCGCGTACAGATCGAGTGCCGCCGGACCGCCGGTCACCTCGGCCAGGGTGTGCAGGGCCTGGCCGACGGCGGAGGCGGAGCCGAAGCGCCGGGCGCGCCTCACTGCGTCCCGGGCATGGCCGGCCGCCTCCTCCGGCGCGGTGGGGGCGAGCGCGGCCGCGAGCCGCGACTGCCACGGACACCACGCCGGATTGCGCCAGCCCCGCCCGTCCAGCCACTCCCCGACCGAGTACAGCAGCGGTACGGCTTCGGCGTGCCGTCCCTCGGCCAGGAGCAGTTCCGCGTAGACGGTGCGGGGGTCGGGATAGACGACCGCGTTGAGCGTCGTCTCACCGAAGTGGTGTTCGTCCGCGACGGCGCGCGCCTCGGCGACGCGGCCGCGGGCCAGCAGCGTCTGGATCAGGATGCCGAGGGCGAACCACTGGGCGGGGACCGCCCCTTCCACCTCGCCGGCGATGCGCAGACCCTCCCGGACCAGATCGTCGGCCTCGGCCAGGCATCCGCGGCGGTACCGGATGTAGCCGGCGAGTGTCTGGCCGAGGGCCAGGTGGGACCCGCGCCACCCCTTGGCCTCGCACTCCGCGATGCCCTTGCCGAACAGTTCTTCGGCTCGTCGCGGCCGGTCGCCGTACATGAAGACCAGTGCCACCGAAGCGGGTACCTCGAACCCCCGGTTCTCGTCGGTCCAGCTCATGCCGCCGTGCAGGGCCCTCTCGGCATACGCGAGCGCGGTCTGCCGCGGTTCGCCCCGCAGGACGGCGTCCCAGGCCCGCAGTCCCAGGATGGAGCGCTCCTCGAGGCTGCGGCCGGGCAACTGCTCGGCCAGACGTGCGAGGGTCCGCGAACGCGCGGGTGAGTCGCGGTCGTCGGCGCTGAACATGCCCCAGACGAACTGGTCGGCCTGCATACGCAGTTTGACACGCGGGTTCCTGGCCTGTCCGGCTTCCTCGGTGGCCACGCTCACGGCCTCGGCCAGCTGATCGGTGTGGGCCAGAGCCTGCGTCAGCCGGAACACGATGGAGGCGCGTAGCTCGGGGTCGACATCGGGCTCGGCCAGGGCCTGGCGCAGGTGCCTCACCGTGGCCGTGGGTTCGATCAGGAACGTGGCGCACGCGAGTTCGTGCAGGACGGCGGGACGGTCCTCGGGAAGGGGCGGTTCCCGCAGTGCGCGGCTCAGCAGACGCCGGGCGGCCTCGGTCGCTCCGGCGCGCAGATACTCGCGAGCGGCCTCGCGGAAACAGGTGACCGCCTCGCGCCTGCCCTCGCAGGGGACCTCCAGCAGATGGCGGGCGGCTGCGGTGGGGCCGAGTCCCATGGCCAGCACGGTTTCCCCGGCGGCGTTGTGCAGGCCGGCCCGGAAGGCCGGGCGGATGGACTGGTAGATCGTCGTGGCGATCAGGGGGTGGACGAACTCGATCTCGCCGTCGGTGCCGTGGCCGTCGGCCAGGATCCTGGCCGCGCGCAGCCTCCGGATCGTCCCGGCCGTTTGCTCCTCGCCGAGCGCCGCGATGGTGGCGGCGAGCTGCGGGGAGAAGGGTGAGCCCAGTACGGCCGCGATGTGCGCGAAGCGGACCGTCCCGGTGTCGAGCCGCTCCAGCCGCTCGATCAGTCCCGGACCCTTGATCGCCGCGGCGAGCTCGCGCATCGCGGGCAGGTCGTCCTCGGTGCCCCGGAGGTGGCGCTCACCGAGTCCGATGGCGAGCTCCACCGCTTCGAAGGGGCTCCCGCCGGTGGCTGACCAGCATTCCTCGCAGAACCGTTCCTCGGCCGTCGCGCCGAGTTCCTTCCTGACGATCCGGGCCACGCCGTCGGGGGTGAGCAGCGACAGGTCGTGGGGCCGCTCCCCGTGGTGTCCCGCGAGCGTGCGCAGTTCGCCCGCCTCCGGCGGCAGTTCGTCGGACCGGTAGGTGGCCACGATCAGCAGGGGGAGGTCATCCACCCGTGGGGCGAAGGAGGCGAGCCACTTCAGGGACTCGGGGTCCGCCCAGTGCAGGTCGTCCAGGAGCAGGACGACGGGGGCCTTGTTCACCGTCAGGCGTGTCATGACCCAGTCGAGACCTTCGCGGACCCCGGTCGGGTCGGGGGCGGGGACGGGCCCCTTCGCCTCGAGGCCGAGCACGGCGGCCACGATGTCGTACCAGCTTCCCAGGAGGTCACGGAGCTGGGCCGCGTCCATGGTGGCCAGGGAGGGCTGCAGCAACTGGCGCACCACGCGGAACGCAGACCCCTGTTCCGCCTCCCCGCCCCTGCCCGACAGCACCGTGCATCCGTACTTCGCGGCCCGTTCCCGGGCCTGTGCGATCAGTGCCGTCTTGCCCAGTCCGGCCGGCCCGGTGAAGGCGAGCAGTCCCCTGCGCCGCGCCCGCGGCCGGCCGTCCCTGGTGCCTCGCAGCTCGCGGAACGCGGCGTCGAGGGCCTGAAGCTCCCGGGTGCGCTCGATCAGCGTCTGTTGCTCCGGGACCGGTTGGCGCGGCTCCATCGCCATGTGCCGTACCGCCTTCATGGGGTCGTTCGGCCGTGGAACCCGAGGGTACGCCCGATCCAGATCCGGCAGGCCCGACGGGACACCATGGGATGAATCCTGGAGCCGCGAGGTGGGAAAATGCCCGCCCGCTGGGTATGAGACACGGATGCGCTCCGCTCGCCCGGCGCCTTCGCCGAGTGCGCCGGGCCTGTTCACGGCACGGCGGGCACCGACGCCACATCGGCGTAGCGGGGCACCGTGCGGGACCAGTGGTAGCACCCGCCGATCCAGCCGGTCATGCCCTCCACGTAGCCGACGCCCGCGGGGCTCAACTGCGGTTCGACCTCGGCGCGGAGCTCTTGGACCTCCTCGATCGTGCCGTTGATCTGCCGGATGGCCAGAAGGACGGCGGCCTGCAGCGAGCACCGGTGTTCGCGCTGCCGGGCCAGGGCCAAGTTGATCATGTCGCCCGCCCGCTGCTCCTTCACCGCGGAGAACAGGTCCGGAATCCACACCGCCGCGTCGGCCGACAGCCGGCCGATCCGCTGCACGAGGGGGTGGTGGAGTTCGCGCGGGGACAGTTCCCGCGGCTGGGCGGCCTCGCACAGCGGGTAGAACGGCTCGACGCCCGCGGTCAACGACCGTACGGCGGTGCAGACTTCGGTCCGCAGGAGGGCGGGCCTGGTCTGGGCCACCGCTTCGTACAGCAGGCCGTGCACGTATTCGCGGCTCTTCCAGGCCCAGCGCGCGGCCTGCCCGGGCGTGCACCGCTCACGTACCCGTCGGAGGAGATCGGCCAGAGCCGCTCCGAGACGGGTGCTGGGTGGTCGGCCGTCCCGCAGGATCGCGACGCTCTCGCACAGCATCGGCAGGAGCCGGTCCGGAGAGCGCCGACCGAGGTCCTCGGCGCGGTCGTCGAAGACGAACTGATAGGCGATCTGGTCGGCCGTGATCTGCAGGAGCCCGGAATCCACGGCGGGGCTGTTGCAGGACGCGAGTTCGGCGGGGCGGGTCCGGGTGATCATCGCCGTCACGCCTGGTTCGTCACTCAGCCCCCACGTGCTCAGCCATGTGTCGACGCCGGCGGCGGCCTCGGCCTCATGGGGATTGCGCAGGAACGGGAAAGGCATGTGGAGGTGGGTGTCTATCAGGTCCCTGAGAGTGGGAAGCGCAGTCCGGTCCGGCACGCCGGCCGTGGTGTCCTCATGCGTTGCCGACAACGTGGTCACCTGCCGTTCGGGGCTCCGATGCGCGCTGGGCGGCCGCTGCCTGTGCACGGTCCTCGCAGGCCATGACCAAGGAACGCGGCCCCATGGTGATGCCGGGGCGCGGGGGCCGTTCGACGAACCCCGGCAGATGGCGCAACCGTCGGCGGCCCGCGATGGTCGCGAGCGCCGCAGTGGCCTCCACCACGGCGAACTCGTCGCCGAGGCATTTACGGCTGCCCGTGGAGAACGGCATCATCGCGCGGCGCTGTTCGGCGGTGGGCCGTCCCGGCAGCCAGCGGTCCGGGTCGAAGCGCTCGGGGTCGGGGAACGAGGCGGGATCGTGGTGCAGGAGGTAGGGGCTGTACAGAACGGTGGCTCCCTCGGGCAGACGGCACCCGGCCAGTTCCGTCTCCCTGGTGGTGACGCGGGTGAAGAGCCAGCCGGGGGAGGAGTGGCGCAGCGTCTCCCGGACGACGCACCGGGTGTGGACGAGCTGCGGCAGGTCGTCGGCGCCGGGGCGCCGGCCTCCGGCGAGGACGGAGTCGACCTCGGCGTGCAGGCGGCGCTCCGCCTCCGGGTGGCGGGCCAGCAGGCTGAAGGCGGCGGCCAGACACAGCGCCTGGGTCTCGGTGCCGGTGAGCAGCAGTGTGATCAGGTGGTCGTGGACCTCCTGGTCGGTGATCGGTCTCGCCGCGCCGGCGCCGTGCGCGGCCGCGAGCAGGGTGCCCAGCACGTCGTCGCGCTCGGCCCCCCGGTGCCGTTCCTCGATCGCCGCGTCGATGATCGCGTGCAGGCGGGAGAGCGCGCGCCGGTAGCGGCGGTTGGCGGGCGTCGGGAGGCGGAAGAGGGCGTCGATCGGCACGACGGTGCGGACGAACAGGCCACGGACGACGTCGGTGAGACAGTCCCGTACCTCGGCGGCCGTCGCGTCGTCCAGCGAGTCGGAGAGCAGGACCCGGCTGATCACGCGGGTCGTCAGGGCCGTCATCGCCTCGGTGACGGGCACCGTCCGGCCCGGCTGCCAGGCGCGGCACACCGCCTCGGCCTCCTCGGCGACGAGGTCGGTGTAGGCGGTCACGTGGGAGGGCCGGAAGGCGGGTTGCAGCAGCCTGCGCTTGTCCCGGTGCGCCGACTGCCGGCAGGTGACCAGGCCGTCGCCCATCAGCCTGCCGAGCCTGTCGTAGAGCGGGCCCCCCTTGTCGAAGGCGTGCGGGTCCATGAGCACGTCGTGGGTCAGTTCGGGGTGGCACACCATCCACGCGCGCTGCGGGCCCAGCCGTATCTCGACCAGATCGCCGTGCGCGGGCAGGGAATTCAGAAACGCCAGCGGCCGGCGGTAGAAGGCGATACCGTGGCCGAGGAGCGGGAATATGCCGGGAGCAGTACCTGTCGTCCACGTCCGTTTCCGTTCGGGCTCAGCACGGCTCATGCGTACCTCCTGTCCGACGTGACACGCGAAGTGTGTGGCGCCGTTCCGGTCTTGACCTGCCACCTGTCCTGCCCAGGTTCATCGGCGCGCGGTTTCCGGAAACCTTTCTGCACAGGGGCGCACGGGAGCACGCGGAAGCAAAGAGCTGAATCCGGCGCACGCTTGACCTGTCTGCGCCCCGGCTCCAGGATCATGAGCCATGACCCAGGGACACGGCAGCACGGTCGACGGGGTGCTGCGGCGCAGCGCCCGGCGCACCCCGGCCCGCCTCGCGGTGGAGTACGGCGAGCGTCGCTGGACGTACGAGGAACTCGACGACGCCGTCTCCCGGGCGGCCTCGGTGCTGCTCGCGGAAGGTCTCACGCCCGGCGACCGGGTCGGCGCCTACGGCCACAACTCGGACGCCTACCTGATCGGTTTCCTCGCCTGTGCCCGCGCGGGCCTGGTCCACGTGCCGGTGAACCAGAACCTCACCGGTGACGACCTGGCGTACCTCGTCGGCCAGTCCGGCAGCACCCTCGCCCTCGCCGACCCGGACCTCGCCGGCCGGCTCCCGCACGGCGTGCGGGCATTGCCGCTGCGGGACACCGACGGCTCGCTCCTCGCGCGGCTTGCGGACGCGCCGCCGTACGACGGTCCCGGACCCCGCGCGGAGGACCTGGCGCAGCTGCTGTACACCTCCGGTACGACCGCCCTGCCCAAGGGCGCCATGATGACCCACCGGGCCCTGGTGCACGAGTACCTGAGCGCGATCACCGCCCTGGACCTGAGCGCCGGCGACCGACCGGTGCACGCGCTGCCGCTCTACCACTCGGCCCAGATGCACGTGTTCCTGCTGCCCTACCTCGCGGTCGGCGCGACGAACATCATCCTGGACGCGCCCGACGGGGAGCGGCTGTTCGAGCTGATCGAGACGGGGCGTGTGGACAGCCTGTTCGCGCCGCCCACCGTGTGGATCGGCCTGGCCAACCGGCCCGACTTCGCCACCCGTGACCTCGACGGGCTGCGCAAGGCCTACTACGGTGCCTCGATCATGCCCGTGCCGGTGCTGGAGCGGCTGCGCGAGCGGTTGCCGCGGCTTGCCTTCTACAACTGCTTCGGGCAGAGCGAGATCGGCCCGCTGGCCACGGTGCTCGGACCCGACGAGCACGAGGGCCGGCTCGACTCCTGCGGGCGGACCGTGCTGTTCGTGGACGCCCGTGTCGTGGACGACAGGGGCGAGGACGTGCCCGACGGCACACCCGGGGAGATCGTCTACCGCTCACCGCAGTTGTGCGAGGGCTACTGGGACAAGCCCGAGGAGACCGCCGATGCCTTCCGGGACGGCTGGTTCCACTCCGGGGACCTCGCGGTGCGCGACGCCGACGGCTACTTCACGATCGTGGACCGGGTGAAGGACGTCATCAACTCCGGTGGTGTCCTGGTGGCCTCACGCCAGGTCGAGGACGCCCTCTACACGCACGAGGCGGTCGCCGAGGCCGCCGTGATCGGCCTGCCCGACGAGCGGTGGATCGAGGCCGTCACCGCGGTCGTCGTCCCGCGCGGCGAGGTGACGCAGGAGCAGCTGATCGCGCACGTGAAGGAGAAGCTCGCCCCCTTCAAGGCGCCCAAGCGAGTACTGTTCGTCGCTGAGTTGCCGCGCAACGCCAGCGGGAAGATCCTCAAGCGCGCCTTGCGGGACCGCTTCGGTGGTTAGCCGAGTTCCCGGCCGGCCGGTGTCGCGTGGAGGCGAGCAGACACCCGGCGTTCGTGAACGCGTCCCGCCCGAGCGCCTCCGGGATCCAGACCGTCCGTCGGCCCAGGTCCTCCGGTTCCTGGACCGAGTCCCGGATCAGCGCGGCCGCCCGGTGCTCGAAGTCGACGGTGTAGATCCCGAAGGTTCCGAGGTCCATGGGGTGCTCCCGCGCGAGACGGATCGATCGCTGTGCCTGCTCGATTCGAGATGTCGCAGAATCTCGATGTGAGCCGCAAGGGGGCCGGGTGCGACCGGGGGCAGCGGGGGAGTGGACGCGGCCGGGGACGACGGCGGGGGGAAGGACGACGCGAGGTCTGGAGTGTCTGCCCGAGCTCCGCGACCAGGTCGGCGATGCGCTGCTCGTCCCGCTTGTAGTGGGTCCACTTGCCCACGCGGGTGGCACGGACCAGACCCGCGCGCTGGAGTTCGGCCATATAGGCCTGCACGGTCGACTGGGCCAGGCCCGCCCTGGCCTGGATGTGGCTCACGCACACACCCACCTCGGCCGGATCGGCGATCGGGAAGTGCCGCTCGGGCTCGCGCAGCCAGCGCAGCATCTGCAGCCGTATCGGATTGGACAGCGCCCGCAGCGCGTTGACGAGAGCCGGATCCGGGGCGGGGGCGCTGTCCGTCATGGGTTGGGAGTACAGGGCGGCCACGACGTTTCGCGGTACGTCGATATGACCGCCCCGGCACCTGGTGGCCGGTGCGGCTCCGGCCGTCCCGGCCCGGCTCACCCGGTAGCCCGTGACCGCAGGTCCACGATTCGGCGGATCTTGCCGACCGACCGCTCCAGCGACTCCGGCTCCACGATCTCCACGTCGACGGACACCCCGATCCCGTCCTTCACGGCCGCGGCGATCCTTCGGGCCGCCAGGTCCCGGACCTCCGGGCCCGCGTCCGGGCGCGCCTCGGCCCGGACCGTCAGGCGGTCCAGGCGGCTCTCCCGGGTCAGCCGGAGCTGGAAGTGGGGTGCCACACCGGGCGTGCGCAGCACGATCTCCTCGATCTGGGTCGGGAACAGGTTGACCCCGCGCAGGATCACCATGTCGTCGCTGCGCCCGGTGATCTTCTCCATGCGCCGGAACACCCGTGCCGTGCCGGGCAGCAGCCGGGTCAGGTCACGGGTGCGGTACCGGACGATCGGCATGGCCTCCTTGGTCAGGGAGGTGAAGACCAGCTCGCCCCGCTCGCCCTCCGGCAGCACCTCGCCCGTGATCGGGTCGATCACCTCCGGGTAGAAGTGGTCCTCCCAGACGGTCAGCCCGTCCTTCGTCTCCAGGCACTCCTGCGCCACACCCGGGCCGATCACCTCGGAGAGTCCGTAGATGTCGACCGCGTCGATCGCGAACCGCTCCTCGATCTCGCGCCGCATCTGCTCGGTCCAGGGCTCCGCCCCGAAGACACCCACGCGCAGCGAGGTGCCGCGCGGGTCCACGCCCTGCCGCTCGAACTCGTCCAACAGCGTGAGCATGTAGGAGGGGGTGACCATGATGACGGTCGGCCGGAGATCCTGGAGCAGCTGCACCTGCCGGGCCGTCATGCCCCCGGAGGCCGGGACGACCGTACACCCCAGGCGTTCGGCGCCGTAGTGGGCGCCCAGGCCGCCGGTGAAGAGCCCATAGCCGTACGCCACGTGCACGATGTCGCCGGGCCGCCCGCCGGCCGCGCGGATCGACCGTGCCACCATGTCGGCCCACATGGAAAGATCGTTGTCCGTGTATCCGACCACCGTGGGGCGTCCGGTGGTGCCGCTGGAGGCGTGCAGCCGGCGGATCTGCTCGCGCGGCACGGCGAACATGCCGTAGGGGTAGTTCTCCCTGAGGTCGGCCTTGGTGGTGAAGGGGAACTGGGCCAGATCGGCGAGGGAACGGCAGTCCTCGGGGCGGATGCCGGCCTTGTCGAAGGACTCCCGGTAGAACGGCACGTTGTCGTAGGCGTGCCGCAGTGAGGCGCGCAGCCGCTCCAGCTGAAGCTCGCGCAGCTCCTCGTGCCCGAGCCGTTCGCCCGCGTCCAGCAGGTCTGTCGCATCCGCCATCGAGTCGTCTCCTCCCACACTCCCCTTCCGGGCGACCGATCATTCGGTCGAGTCCGTTCGGCGTCAGTAATTCAGGCCGAGCGGCCCCGGGCAAGAGGGCGACGAAGATTTTTTCCGCGCCGGGCGTGACGGGGAACGGGAGCGTGGGGGCACGGCGGGAAGACGCCGTCACCCGGTCCGTCCGGCCCGGCACCGCCAACCGTTGCGCCGGTCCGGTGCGGAGCGTCATGATCACGGCCATGCCGACCTTCACCACGCTCGACGGCACCCGGCTCGCCTATCACCTGCGCGGCGACGGCGACCCCCTCGTCGTCCTGCCCGGCGGGCCCATGCGCGCCTCCGCCTACCTCAATGACCTCGGCGGGCTGACCGCTCACCGTCGCCTGGCCCTGCTGGACCTGCGGGGCACCGGTGACTCCGGGCGGCCGACGGACCCGGCGGCGTACCGCTGCGACCGCATGGTCGCCGACGTGGAGCTGTGGCGTGCGCACATGGGTCTGGAGCACATGGATCTGCTCGCCCACTCGGCGGGCGCGGCCCTCGCCGTGCTCTACGCGGCCCGCCACCCACAGCGGATCCGGCGGCTGCTGCTGGTCACGCCCAACCCCGCCCCCCTGGGCCTGCGGGCGACCCCCGAGGACCGGCTGGCCGCGGCCCGGCTGCGTGGCGACGAGCCGTGGTTCGCGGAGGCGTTCCCCGCCTTCCGGGCCTGGCTGGCGGGCGAGTCCGACTTCGACGACGTGTTCCTGCCGTTCTTCTACGGCCGCTGGGACGACACCGCCGAGGCGCACGCGGCCGCCGACGCGGAGCAGACCAACGAGGAGGCGGGGGAGCGGTACTTCGCCGACGGCGCCTTCGCACCGGACGCGACCCGGGCCGCACTCGCCGGGCTGACGGCGCCGGTGCTCGTCCACGCCGGGGAACTCGACGGCGGACCCCGCCCGGCCCTCGCCCGCCGAGCCGCCGAGGCCTTCCCGAACGCCGAGGTCACCGTCCAGCCCGGAGCCGCCCACTACCCCTGGCTGGACGACCCCGAGTGGTTCGTGAGGCGCGTCCTCGCCTTCCTCGGCCGACCGGTGGGCGCCGCTCTGCCCTCGGCATAGCAGATGGCCCCGGAGAGACCGCCCGGCCAGGGCTCACCAGTCCCGTCCCGCAGGACCAGGTGGCGCAGCTCGCGGGTCTGATCCCGGGTGCCTCGCCGGTGACCGTGGACGCGGGGCACCTGGTGCGCGAACCCGTCCGGAGGAGTTCCTCGCGGTGGTGCGGGAGTTCCTCGACCGCTGAGCGACCGAGGGTTACGGCCGCGGCCCGAACGCCGCCAGGAACCTGTCGCGGAAGCGGTCCATCGCCCAGATGGGTGCGTTCGGCGCGGGCTTCAGGCCCTCCGTCCAGCCCCAACCGGAGATCCGGTCGAGCACCTCGGGATCACGGGCGACGAGGGTGACGGGCACGTCCTTGCGCGGGCTGTTCCCGGTGACGGTCGGCACGGGCTGATGGTCGCCCAGGAAGACCAGCACGGTGTTCCGGTTGCCGTAGCGGTGCAGGAATCCGACCAAGCTGCTGAGCGAGTACTCGATGGACGTGCAGTATGCGCTGCGCACGCTCTCGGTGCTCTTCCAGACCTCCTCCTGGGACGTGCCCTCGCTCCTGATCCGCCGGAACACCGAGCCGTCGCCCAGCGTCGCCCAGTCGACCATGCGGGGCACGGGCGCCCAGGGATAGTGGCTGGAGGTGAGGATGATCTCCGCCATGAGCGGACCCCGGCCCGCCTTCCCGAACTCCCGCCGCTGGAAGGTCTGCAAGGTGAACTGGTCCGGCACCTGCGACCAGCCGAAGCCCGGGCCGCGATAGTCGAGGTGATGGCCGTCGTAGACGTGGTCCAGGCCGAAGAACCGGCCCTCCGGCCACGCCACCAGCACCCCCGGCACGACGCCGACCGTGCGCCAGGCACCGGTTCTGCGGAAGGCGCCCGTGAGGGTGGTCCGGTCGCTGGAGGTCAGGGTGCGGAACCGCTGCTGGTTGCTGATCCACAGGCCGGACAGGAAGGTCGAGTGGGCGAGCCAGCTGCCGCCACCGGTCACCGGCGAGCGCAGCCAGCCGCTGCGCGCCCGGAACCCGGCGGACTTGAGGGCGTCGCCGCTCTCCTTGAGGACCTTCTGGATCCGCGGGCCCGTCGCCGGGTCCTCGATCGCCGAACGGCCGTAGCTCTCGACGAACGTGAACAGCACGTCCTTGCCGCGCAGGGCGGTCAGCAACCGGGCGGGCGGCGTGTGGGCGAACGCGTCGTGGGAGGCCTGACGCCGGAAGAGCCGGGCGTCCGCGAGGGAGACGCGGACCTGTGTGGCGCGCCGGCCGAGGAGCCCGGCGTCGAGCGTCGAGGCGACGGGACCGGCGCCCGTCCGCAGACCGAACACGACGCAGGTGACCCAGGCGGTGCCCAGCAGCAGGACGACGCGGACGGACCGCGCGCGGTGCCGGTCGAGAACCGTGCTCAGCCGGACGGTGGCGGCCACGGTGAGGGCGAGGACGGCGGCCGCGAGACACACGGCACCGACGACGGCGGTCAGCTCGCCCGTGCGGCCCGAGGTGTCCCGCACGTAGTCCGCGGCGTTGCCCAGCAGGCCCCAGTCCAGCACCAGGTCGAAGGGGCGGTACAGCACCGAATAGAAGCCGATGTCCAGGCACTTGACGAGCGTGACCAGCCCGATCGGCACGCCGATGGCCACCGCCCCGGACCGCCTCGCCCGCCGCGGCACCACCAGCAGTACGGCGGCGAGCAGGATGCCCTCGGCCGGCAGCCGCAGGAACGCGGCCGGCCCGAGACGGTCGGGCTGGTCCGGCAGCAGCAGCGCGGCGAGCAGCAGCGCGACGGCGACGACGGCCGACCCCACCGCCACCCCCCGTGCCAAGCGTGCCCGCCGGCCGGGCGGGCGGACCTTGGCAGCCACTTCCCGCACGACACGGGCGGCCCAGCCGACCGAGCCGGACGCGCCGGCCGGCCCCCGCGCGCCGCTCGGCCCGGCGCCGCTCCCCGGTCCCGTCGACCCGGTGTTCGCCCGGTCGTCCGTGTTCCCCCGCAGATGACTAGGCGTGTGGTGAGACACCCGGATTCCTTCCCTGCGTGACCCGGTGCCGGTGCGGAGGGTCGGGACCGGCACCACTCGTCCGACCGACGGTCACCCACCGTAGTCGACTGATGTCGATCGTGCGCAGGGAGTAGTCCTACGGAGTGGTGAGGGCGAGGCGTCCGGGGACTACCGCCGGTCGGCCGCCACCGCCACCTCCCGTGCCCACCGGTAGTCGGCCTTGCCGCTCGGGGAGCGCCGGATGGAGTCGGTGATCACCAGCTGGCGGGGGATCTTGTAGCCGGCCAGCCGGGTGCGGCAGTGGTTCTGGATGTCGGCCAGCGAAGGGTGCGGCGCCCCGGCGCGCACCTGCACCACGGCCGCCACATGACTGCCCCAGGTGGCGTCCGGGACCCCGGCGACCAGGGCGTCGTACACGTCCGGGTGCGCCTTGAGCGCCTGCTCGACCTCCTCGGGATAGACCTTCTCGCCCCCGGTGTTGATGCACTGCGAGCCCCGGCCGAGCACCGTGACCACGCCGTCCTCGTCGACCGTGGCCATGTCGCCGAGCAGGACCCAGCGCTGCCCGTCCTTCTCGAAGAACGTCTCGGCGGTTTTCCGCGGGTCGTTGTAGTAGCCGAGCGGGACGTGCCCGCACTGGGCGAGCCGGCCGGTCCCGCCCGTGGCGACCGGCTCGTGTGTCGCCGGATCCACCACGCGGGTACGGGAGTTGACCCGCAGACGGAAGCCACGCTCCGGTCCCGAGTCCTCGGTCGCCGTGCCGTTGAATCCGGACTCGGAGGACCCGAAGTTGTTCAGCAGCAGAGCGTGCGGGACCAGCTCGCCGAACTGCCGGCGCACCGTCTCGGACATGATCGCGCCGGACGAGGACACGCTGAACAGGGCCGAGCAGTCGGTGCCCTTGAGCGGTCCGCTCAACGCGTCGATCAGCGGCCGGAGCATGGCGTCGCCGACCAGCGAGATGCTGGTGACCCGCTCCTTCTCGACGGTGCGGAGCACCTCTTCCGGCACGAACCTGCGGTGCAGTACGACGCGTTGGCCGAAGTTGAAGCCGATGAACGCGGTGAGCGTCGAGGTGCCGTGCATCAACGGGGGGGTGGGGAAGAAGGTGATGCCGTCGCCACCGGCCGCCACCCGCTCCGCCAGCTCCTGCGGCGTCCTCACCGGCTCCCCGGTCGGCGCTCCGCCGCCCAGCCCCGCGAAGAACAGGTCCTCCTGGCGCCACATCACGCCCTTGGGCATCCCGGTCGTACCGCCGGTGAAGATGATGAACCGGTCGTCTCCGGACCGGGCCGGGAAACCGCGCGCCGGTGAGCCGGAGGCCTCCGCCTCGGGGAAGGGCGCCGCCCCTGGCACCTCTGCCGCCTCGGGCCCCACCCGCAGCAGATGGCGCAGCTTCGGCGCCCTCGGCAGCGCCGCGGCCACCCGGCCGGCGAACTCCGTGTCGAAGACCAGTGCGACCAGATCGGCGTCCCGGTAGAGGTACACCAACTCCTCGGCCACGTACCGGTAATTGACGTTCACCGGGACGATGCGCGCCTTCAGGCAGGCCAGCACCGTCTGCAGGTACTCGACACCGTTGTACAGGTGGAGGCCGAGGTGTTCGCCGGGCCGTATCCCGCTGTCGAGGAGATGGTGGGCGACGCGGTTGGCGGCCGCGTCCAGCTCCGCATAGGTCAGGCGCCGCTCCGCACCGGTGCCGGGGTGGTCGACGTAGACGAGCGCCTCGCGGTCCGGGACCACGTCGACGACCGACTCGAACAGGTCGGCAAGGTTGTACTCCACCGCTCCTCCTGACCCCGGCAGTCCTGGCGAACAACGGCGCACCGGTTCGCTCGCCGGTCATCAGAGCAAAGCCCACCGCAACTGTGAAGGGGCCCCGCCGGACCAATCTGACTGATTGTCAGAAAACCTTGGAAGCTCCCTTGAAGTGCCTTCCCGCCTCCTGCAACCTGTTCTCGTTCTCACCGAGGGGAGATGGCCCATGGGCGGGACGGAACACCTCACCGTGCGGCGCGAGGGTGCCACTGTGGTGCTCACGCTCAACCGGCCCGATGTCAGGAACGCGCTCTCGCTTCCCATGCTCGTCGGCCTGTACGACGGCTGGCTGGAGGCCGACGCCGCCGACGACGTCCGCTCGATCGTGCTCACCGGGGCGGGCGGCTCCTTCTGCGCCGGAATGGACCTCAAGGCGCTGGCCGGCGACGGCATGCAGGGCGAGCAGTACCGCCACCGGCTCACGGCCGACCCCGACCTGCACTGGAAGGCGATGCTGCGCCACCACCGCCCCCGCAAACCGGTCATCGCCGCGGTCGAGGGGTACTGCGTGGCGGGCGGCACCGAGATCCTCCAGGGCACCGACATCCGGGTCGCGGGCCGGTCCGCGACGTTCGGCCTGTTCGAGGTCAGGCGCGGGCTGTTCCCGATCGGCGGCTCCACCGTCCGGCTGCAACGCCAGATCCCGCGCACCCATGCCCTGGAGATGCTGCTCACCGGTCGGCCCTACAGCGCCCGGGAGGCCGCGGACATCGGACTCGTCGGTCATGTCGTCCCCGACGGCACCGCCCTCGGCAAGGCCCTGGAGATCGCCGAGCGGATCAACGGCTGCGGTCCGCTCGCCGTCGAGGCCGTCAAGGCGTCGGTGTACGAGACCGCCGAGATGACCGAGACCGACGGCCTCGCCGCCGAACTCGCCCGCGGACGGCCGCTCTTCGACACCGCCGACGCCAAGGAGGGTGCCCGCGCCTTTGCGGAGAAACGGCCCCCCGTCTACAAGCGAGCCTGAACCGCCGAAGGAGTCCCCAGGATGCCCGAAGTCCTCAAAGCCCCCCTCGTCGTCGAGTTCCCCTTCACCCGCTCCCTCGGCCCCGTCCAGAGCGCCTTCCTCACCGGCCTGCGCGAACGCGTCGTCCTCGGCGTGCGAACCGTCGACGGGCGCACCCTCGTGCCGCCCGTCGAGTACGACCCCGGCACCGCCGAGGAACTCCGCGAACTGGTGGAGGTCGCCCCCACGGGCACGGTCACCACCTGGGCGTGGAACGCCGAGCCGCGCCGCGGTCAGCCGCTCGCCACCCCCTTCGCCTGGGTGCTGGTCCGGCTCGACGGCGCCGACACCGCGCTGCTGCACGTCCTCGACGTCCCCGGACCCGACGCCGTGCACACCGGCATGCGGGTCCGCGTCCGCTGGGCCGCGGAACGCACCGGTGCCGTCACCGACATCGCCTGCTTCGAGCCGTACGACGGAGAACCGGTTGCACCGGGCGGCCACCCGGGAGAGTTCGAGAACCCGCTCACCGGGATCGTCACCCCGGCCCGCCTCGACTACACCTACTCACCCGGCCGCGCCCAGTCCGCCTACATCCACGCCCTCTCCCGGCAGCGGACCGTCGGCGAACGCTGCCCGTCCTGCCGCAAGGTCTACGTCCCGCCGAGGGGCGCGTGCCCCACCTGTGGCGTGGCCACGGCGGAACAGGTCGAAGCAGGCCCGCGCGGCACGGTCACCACCTTCTGCATCGTCAACATCAAGGCGAAGAACCTCGACATCGAGGTGCCCTACGTCTACGCGCACATCGCCCTCGACGGCGCCGACCTCGCCCTGCACGCCCGGATCGGCGGCATCCCCTACGACCAGGTGCGCATGGGCCTGCGTGTGGAGCCGGTGTGGACCGAGGGCGCGCGCTACCCCGACCACTACCGGCCCACCGGCGAACCCGACGCCGACTACGACACCTACAAGGAGCTGCTGTGATGCGGGAGATCGCGGTCGTCGCCTTCGCCCAGACCGACCACCGGCGCTCCACCGAGGAGTCCTCCGAGGTCGAGATGCTCATGCCGGTCCTGCACGAGGTGCTGACGCAGACCGGGCTGAAGACCGCCGACATCGGCTTCACCTGCTCCGGCTCCAGCGACTACCTCGCCGGCCGCGCCTTCTCGTTCACCCTCGCCCTCGACGGCGTCGGCGCCTGGCCGCCGATCTCCGAGTCGCACGTCGAGACCGACGGCGCCTGGGCCCTGTACGAGGCCTGGGCCAAGCTGCTCACCGGCGACGCCGACACCGCGCTCGTGTACTCCTACGGCAAGTGCTCGCCCGGCTCGGTGCGGGACGTGCTCACCCGCCAGCTCGACCCGTACTACGTCGCCCCCCTGTGGCCCGACTCCATCGCCCTCGCCGCCCTCCAGGCCCAGGCCCTCATCGACGCCGGTCACGCCGACGAACCGGCGCTCGCCGCCGTCGGCACCCGCAGCCGGGCCGATGCGGAAGCCAACCCGCACGCCCAGCTCAAGGGGCGGATCCCGCACGGCGACCACGTCGTACGGCCGCTGCGCACCGGCGACTGCCCGCCCGTGTCCGACGGCGCCGCCGCCGTGATCCTCGCGGCGGGCGAGCGGGCCCGTGAGCTGTGCGCACGGCCCGCCTGGATCCGCGGCATCGACCACCGCATCGAGGCGCACGGCCTGGGCGTGCGCGATCTCACCGACTCGCCGTCCGCCCGGCTCGCCGCCGAGAAGGCCGGGGCCTTCGAACGGCCTGTCGACACCGCGGAGTTGCACGCGCCGTTCACCTCGCAGGAGATCATCCTGCGCAGGGCACTCCGCCTCGGTGACGACGTCCGGGTCAACCCGTCCGGCGGGGCGCTGGCCGCCAACCCCGTCATGGCCGCGGGCCTCATCCGCATCGGCGAGGCCGCCGCGCGCATCCACCGGGGGTCGTCCGACCGCGCCCTCGCCCACGCCACATCCGGCCCCTGCCTGCAGCAGAACCTGGTCGCCGTACTCGAAGGGGATCCACGATGAGCAAGGAGCCCGTGGCCGTCACCGGCATCGGCCAGACCGAGCACGCGGCCGCCCGCCGGGACGTCTCGATCGCCGGACTCGTCCGCGAAGCCGCCCTGCGGGCCCTGGAGGACGCCGAGCTGACCTGGGCGGACATCGACGCCGTCGTCATGGGCAAGGCGCCCGACTTCTTCGAGGGCGTCATGATGCCCGAGCTGTACCTGGCCGACGCCCTCGGCGCCGTCGGCAAGCCCATGCTGCGAGTGCACACCGCCGGCTCCGTCGGCGGCTCCACCGCCCTGGTGGCCGCCTGCCTGATCGCCGCCCGCGTCCACGGCACGGTCCTCACCCTCGCCTTCGAGAAGCAGTCCGAGTCGAACGCCATGTGGGGCCTGTCCCTGCCGATCCCCTTCCAGCAGCCGCTCCTCGCCGGGGCCGGCGGCTTCTTCGCCCCGCACGTGCGGGCCTACATGCGGCGCAGCGGAGCCCCCGACACCATCGGAGCGCTCGTCGCGTACAAGGACCGGCGCAACGCCCTGAAGAACCCCTGCGCGCACCTCCACGAGCACGACGTCACCCTGGAGAAGGTGATGGCCTCCCCCATGCTGTGGGACCCCATCCGCTACTCCGAGACCTGCCCCTCCTCCGACGGCGCCTGTGCCATGGTCCTCACCGACCGGGCCGGAGCTGCCCGCGCGCCGCGCCCGCCGGCCTGGATGCTGGGTGGCGCCATGCGCAGCGAGCCCACGCTGTTCGCGGGCAAGGACTTCGTCTCCCCGCGGGCCGGCCGGGACTGCGCCGCCGACGTCTACCGGCAGGCCGGGATCACCGACCCGCGCCGGGACATCGACGCGGCCGAGATCTATGTGCCGTTCTCCTGGTACGAACCCATGTGGCTGGAGAACCTCGGCTTCGCCGACGAGGGCGAGGGCTGGAAGCTCACCGAGTCCGGGGCGACCGGACTCGACGGCGACCTGCCCGTCAACATGTCCGGCGGTGTGCTGTCCACCAACCCCATCGGCGCCTCCGGCATGATCCGCTTCGCCGAGGCCGCTCTCCAGGTGCGCGGCCAGGCAGGAGAACACCAGGTGGACGGCGCCCGGAAGGTCCTCGGGCACGCGTACGGCGGCGGCTCGCAGTTCTTCTCCATGTGGCTCGTGGGGGCGGAGCCGCCGCAGTCCTGAAAGTCCTTCCGACGTGGCCTGTCGGGCATCGTGAGCGGTCGCTAGGCTGGCCCGCGGACGACGAACCGGGAGGAGCACGGACGTGGCCGAGAGCACCATCCAGCAGCACCCGCTCGCGGGCTGGGACAAGCCGGAGCTGGATCTCAGCAAGGCCGAGTGGCAGTCCGGCAGCCGAGGACTGGGCGATGTCCAGATCGCCTTCGTCGAGGGCTTCATCGCGATGCGCAACAGCGGCCGTCCGGAGAGCCCATCCCTGATCTTCACGCCCGCTGAATGGGGAGCCTTCGTCTCCGGAGCCCGGGAGGGGGAGTTCGACCTCACGTGAGCCGCACCGGCGGCTGAGCGGCGTCACCGGCGCCGAACACGAGCCGCGCGGACACCGGTAGCCGGACCGGGGGTGTTCCGCGCGGATTTGCGGACACGCGACCGGCAGGGACCCACTGGGGCAGACGCCTGCGTCAGGCTGACCCCAGCAAGGACAAGTCGTGTTCCGGAAGGTGAGGGACGATGAGCACTGCGCCGGTCATCGCCGCGGTCGACGGTTCGGACGACAGTCTGCGTGCGCTGGAGTGGGCGTTCGACTCCGCCCGCCGCCGCGCCGCACCCCTGCGCGTGGTGCACGTGCGGCAGTACGCCGCCTGGGGCCAGGCCGATGTGCTGGTCGCCGCGCCGCCCGAGGCGGAGGGCGACCCCGTCCTGGACGACGTGCGGGCCCGGCTCGCGAACCGTGGCGCCGGGCCCGCGGTCGAGTACGTCGCCGTGGAGGGCGTACCGGGTGCCGTGCTGCCCGAACTGGGTGCGGACGCCCAGCTGTTGGTCCTCGGCTCCCGGGGCCGCGGCGGCTTCGCCAGCCTGCTGCTCGGCTCCAACGGCTTCGCCGCCGCCCGGGACGCGGAGTGCCCGGTGGTCATCGTTCCCCCGCCGGGCCGCGAGGTACATGGCGAAGGACCTGCCGAGCCCGGCCCCCGGGTGGTCGTCGGTCTGCACGCGGACAGCCCCGACGACGCCACCCTCGCCTTCGCCTTCACCGAGGCCGCCCTGCGCGACGCCCGTCTCCAGGTGATCGCCGCATACCCCTGGCCGGTACAGACCTGGACCGCGCCCGGCCAGGTCATGCCGCCCGTGATCGACCAGGCGGCCGTCGAGGACGAGACCCGCGCCCTCGCCGAGGGCTTCCTCGCCTCGCACCGCAAGCGGCACCCCGACGTCCGGGCCGACGCGGAGGCGCTGCCCGGCGACGCGGCCGGCCGGCTCGTCGCCGCCTCCAAGGACGCCGAACTGGTCGTCGTCGGCCGGCACCGGCGCCGCCTGCTCGCACCGGCCCGCATGATGGGCTCGGTCACCCAGGCCGTCCTGCTGCACGCCGCCTGTCCGGTCGCGGTGGTGCCCCCGCTGCCGGCGGAGGAGTGAGCGGCCGGACACGCCCGCGGTGGCCCGGACACGCCCGCGGTGGCCCGGACCCGCCAGAGCGCACGGTGCGCCGCCATCCGTCCGGTGCCGACCGGCACGAACACGACCGCGGACCCGGGGACCCCGTCCAGCGCATTGGCCCCGGCCACGACGGCGCCACCGAGGCCGGCGCCCCCTTCTGCACCCCGGTCCGTCCGGTGAGGGTGACCCGTTCGACGGCGCGGTGGACGGCCGGGGCCGGGCCGCGCAGAGGTGGCCGGCGTCGCAGGCGGCCGTCGATCAGCCGCGACTCCGACGTCTGCGCCCGCCGTCCACGCGGCCTGCGCGCCTGGAGCACCGGACCAGGGGGGACGCCCTCCCGCCGGCCGGCCCCACGGAACCGTGCCGCCCGACGCGACGTCGGTCACGCACCCGGCCGCCTGCCGCTCGAACCCACCGGCAGCCCCGGCCCGGCCCTTGCGGCGGAGCCGCTCCGCACATCCCGCGCAGCCCACGTACCATGGCCGCATGTCGTTCCTCCGCCGCCGCAGCGCAACCCCTGCCGGACCAGACTTCGACGTGCTGGCCATGGACCCGGGTGACTGGCCGGGCAACCTCGGCGCGGGCCTCCTGCCCGCCCCCGACGGCACCTGCCAGGGGGTCTTCCTGCGCTACGACCTCTTCGGCGGCCGCGGACCTGCCATGATCATCGGCAATCTCCCCGAGGGCTCCCCGGCCCGCGAGGTCGCCGAGGGCGAGATCCCCTTCGAGGTCGGCCAGCTGCTGCTCGCGCTGGAGAACGAGGAGGAGGTCACCGTCGTGGGCGTCGAGGACACCCCGGTCCTGCAGGGCGACAACCTCCTCATCGTGCGGCGGCTGAAGCTGTCCGAGTCCCGGATCTCCTGCGTCCAGTTCGACCGCAGCGACGGCGTCCTCGTCACCATCGCCGCTTGGGACCGCCCCATCACCGACGACCTGTACGCCCTGCTGAAGCCGCTCCCGGCGGAGCTTTTCCAGCAGGGCTGAGGCGCCCGCCGGCTATCCGGCCGAGCCCTCCAGGGTCACGTCCGCCGCCCGGACGAAGGCCACCCGGTGGCCGTACTGGATCTCGTAGTACAGGTCCTTGCCCACCACGACCCGGTGCGAGTCGGTGGTGAAGGTGACCGAGTAGTAGTACTCGCCTGGCACCTCGTCACCGACCACGTACTTCTGTCCGGCCGGGATGGTGTAGGGCAGCGGGACGACCGACTGCGCGGGCACGCCCGCCGGGTACGCCTCCTTCTCCGGGTAGGCCCTTCCGTACACCGGGATGCTCGCCAGGCCGTCCTTCGGCGTGATCACGAGTCCCTCGGCGGGCACCGCCGCCGGAGCAGAGCGCGGGTTCTGGAACCAGGCCTTCTGGCCCAGGTACCAGATCGCCGTCCAGTCGCCCCAGTGGTCCGCCACCGCGTACTGCTGGCCGGTGGAGACCCGGGAGGACAGGTCGTTCACGTCCGTGGTCGGGTCCTTCTTCAGCCCGACGTCCTTGATCAGCGGCGCGTTCACGTCGTGGTCCGAGTACAGCCGCACCTCGCTGGAACCGTGCGCCGTGCACGGCTCGCCCGCCGTCGTGCAGCCCGTGTAAGTGGGCTGGTTCGCGGCGTAGTCCGGCAGGATCGTCACCAGCCCGCCCCACCTGCCCGCGGTGCGCCGGAAGGGGTGGCCCAGCAGTTGGAAGTAGTGCCGCCAGTCCCAGTAGGGGCCCGGGTCCGTGTGCATGCCGGGGATCGTGGACGCGGTCGGGCCGGGCACGTTGTCGTGACCGAGGATGTGCTGCCGGTCCAGCGGGATGCCGTACTTGGCGGCCAGATACCGCACCAGCCGGGCGGAGGAACGGTACATCGCCTCCGTGTACCAGGCGTCCGGGTCGGCGAGGAAACCTTCATGCTCGATGCCGATGGACCGGGCGTTGACGTCCCAGTTGCCGGCGTGCCAGGCCACGTCCTTCGCCTTCACATGCTGGGCGATCAGACCGTCCGTGGAGCGCACGGTGTAGTTCCACGACACATAGGTGGGGTCCTGGATCAGGTTCATCACCCCGTCCCAGGCGCCCTCGGTGTCATGGACGACGATGTACTTGATCGCCTGCGACACCGGACGGTCGCCGAGGTCGTGGTTGCCGTAGTCGCCGTCGCCGAACTCCGCGTACGGCGCCCAGAGCGCCTCGCAGGACACCGATCTCGGGCACTCCACGCCGTCCGTGGGCAGCGTGCCCAGCCCGGCCTTCTGCAACTGGGCGGTGTCGGCGGTCAGCCCCGGCTGTGCGGCCAGCGCGACCAGCTCACCGTCGTCCGTGACGCGCTCCTCGCCGGTGCGCAGGACGTCGTACACGTCGTCGGCGTACGCGGCCGCGGTCGCCCTGTCGTCGGCGCCGGAGAAGCGGGCCACCGCTCCGTACCAGTCGGCCGGGTCGGCGCTCAGCGGCTCGCCCAGCCGCTTCTGCTCGGCGGCGAGCAGGGCGGCGCCGCCGGCCACGTTCGCGCCCGGGTCGGTGCGCAGCTGTTCGTCCGTCAGGCCGGTCAGCTCCGCCGCCTTCGGCAGCGTCTTCAGACGGGCGGGGAGCGCGGACTCGGCGGGCACCTTGATGTCGGGGTGCACAGCGGCGCGTTCGCCGTCGCCGCGGGCGTCCTCGGTGCCCCCGGCGTAGTGCTCGGTGGCGGCGATCGCGGTGCGGGCGTCCGTGAGGTGCATCGGACCGTAGCCGCCGGTCACGCTCGGCGCGCCGGCGTGCCAGTCCCAGCGGGACTGTAGGTAGGAGACGGCGAGCAGGACGCTCTGCGGCACGTGGTACTCGGCCGCCGCCGCGGCGAACGCGTGCTGGAGCCGGTCGGCGGAGGAGTCGCCGGCGCTCTGCGCGGGGGCCGCACCGAGCAGCGGCAGCAGCAGGGCCGCCGAGGCCAGCGGGACGGCGGCTCGCCGGAGGTGTCTGTGGCCGGGCGTGGACGGGGAATCGGTGGCGGAACCTCGCAATGCGGCCTCCTGTGACCGGTGGGCGGGGCGGGGCGTCTGGCGCCGAGCTGGGTCAGTGGTACCCGCTTGCCGACGATCCGTCAATGATGCCTCGGGACAGGTGATTTCCCACGTCACGGAGGGTTTTCGGCGAGTTTCGCGACGGCGGTGCGCGGGCCTGCGCGGCGTCACTGGCATACACCAGTGACCACGGCCGGTCCGGACGTACGAAGGTCCGCGGTGCGCCGCCGCTCCGGCGCACCGCGGACCTTCGTCCCCGTCAGCGAGTGCCGACCGCCGCTCGGACGGCCCTGCGGGCCATCTGGCAGTCGTCGTGCAGCCGCCTGAGGAGCAGCCGCTGTTGCTCGCCGGACGGCGCAGCACCCGGGTGGGCCGTGCCCGGTGCCGCCGGGGTCACCTCGTGCATCGAACGCTGCACCGCCGTCTCGTAGGTGCGGATCTCCCGAGTCAGCAGCAGCATCAGGTTCACCAGGAAGGCGTCCCGGGAAGCGGGGCCCGCCGACTGGGCGATCTGGCTGATCTGCCGCCGGGCCACGGGCGCGTCCCCGAGGATCAGCCACAGCGTCGCCAGGTCGTACCCCGGCAGATACCACCCCGCGTGCTCCCAGTCCACCAGCACTGGACCGGCCGGTGACAGCAGGACGTTCGACAGCAGGGCGTCGCCGTGACAGAACTGGAGCATGCCGTGCCGGCCCACCTCGTGGGCGATGCCGTGCAGCAGCTTCTGAAGGTCGCCGAGGTCCCGGTCGGTGAGCAGGCCCAGCTCGTGGTACCGGGAGATCCGGGCGCCGTAGTCCAGCGGCATGTCGAAGGTGCCCGCCGGGGGCCGCCAGGCGTTCACCCGGCAGATCGCGCCGAGGGCGGCCCGGATGTCCGCGCGGGGCGGCGCCTCCAGGGGGTGGCGCTGCAGCGCCGCAACGCGGCCCGGTGCCCGCTCGATGACCAGAGTGCCGTTGTCCGGGTCCGCCGCGATCAGCCGGGGCACACGGACCGGGGGCCGGTGCCGGACGAACGAGCGGTATGCGGCTATTTCGTGACGGATCCGCTCGGCCCATGCGGGCGAGTGGTCCAGCAGACACTTGGCCACGGCCGTGCCCCGCCCCGCCGTCCCGACCAGGAGGACGGACCGTCCGCTGCGTCGCAGCACCTGCGCCGGAGTGAACTCCGGGCAGATCCGGTGCACCGCGGCGATCGCGGTGCGCAACTGCGCACCCTGGGGACCGGACAGGTCCAGTCGCCCGCTGAGCGGCTGGGTGCCGGGCTGGCCCGGGACCCGCCGGAGCCGGCCGGCGACCGGCACGGGTCCGCCCGGACGCGCCGCCGGGTCCAGGTACGGTCCGCCGCCCGCAGGGCGGGAGCGAAGCGGCCGGGGCGGGGCGGACACGGAGGACGATGCTGCGTACATGGGAGGTACAGATCCCTTCGTGTGCCTGCGGTGCCTGCCTGTGCTGCGTGCTCGGCGCACATGCCCGGGGCGAGGGCTCGAGGGAGCCCGTACTCCGTTCGCAATGCACTGCGAGCATCCGCCGGCCCGGCCCGGTCGCCCGGGTGCACCCTGGGGAATGCACCCGCGGGGCTCGGTGAGGCCGAGCGGCGACCGGGTCGGGACGGCGCGTTCCTACTCGACACCCGATGCCCAGTGGCACACCATCTGGCGGACCCTGGCGAACCCTGGCGAATAGTCGCCCGGCAACCTTCACCGGGCTAGTGTCAACTCAGCCGAGAACCTGGGGGCTTGCGTGAGCGGACAACCCAACACCCGTCTGGCGGACCTGTTCGGCCTGGCCGGCTGGTCCAAGGGTGAACTCGCGAGGCTGGTCAACAAGCAGGCGGCGGCCATGGGCCACCCCCAGCTGTCGACCGACACCTCCCGGGTCCGCCGCTGGATCGACATGGGAGAGATCCCGCGCGATCCCGTGCCACGGGTGCTGGCGGCCCTGTTCACCGAGCGTCTCGGCCGTGTCGTGACCATCGAGGACCTCGGTCTGGTGCGGCACGGGCGTACGGGGAAACGGCAGGGCGACGGGATCGAGGAACATCCCGACGGCGTGCCGTGGGCGCCCGAACGGACCGCCGCGGTCCTCACCGAATTCACGGGAATGGACCTCATGCTCAACCGACGCGGCTTGGTGGGCGCGGGCGCCGCGCTCGCCGCGGGATCCACGCTCAGCAGTGCCATGTACGACTGGTTGCACACCGACCCGGCCCTGAAGGCCGACGCCCCTGTCCAGGACGATCCCCTGCACGCCGACCCCGCTGGGTTCGACCGCTACGAGGCCGCCCCCATCGGGTCGCAGGAGATCGAGGAACTGGAGCGCTCGGTCGAGGTGTTCCGCGCCTGGGACGCGGCCCGTGGCGGCGGGCTTCAGCGCAAGGCGGTCGTGGGCCAGCTCAACGAGGTGGGCGGCATGCTCGCCTACCACCACCCACCCCATCTCCAGCGGCGCCTGTGGGGCGTCGCCGCCAACCTCGCCGTCCTCGCGGGCTGGATGTCGCACGACGTCGGCCTCGAGCCCACGGCACAGAAGTACTTCGTCATCGCCGCCCATGCCGCCCGTGAGGGCGGTGACCGGCCGCGTGCCGGTGAGGCCCTCTCACGGGCGGCCCGGCAGATGGTGCACCTCGGTCGCCCCGGCGACGCGTTGGACCTGATGAAGCTCGCCCGCTCCGGCGCCGGCGACCGGCTGCAGCCGCGGACGAAGGCGATGTTCCACACCATCGAGGCCTGGGCGCAGGCGTCGATGGGCCAGGGCCAGGCGATGCGCCGCACACTCGGGCAGGCGGAGGACATGTTCGTCGCCGACCGGGGCGACGGGGAACCGCTGGCCTGGATGCAGACCTTCAAGGACGAGGATCTGTACGGCATGCAGGCGCTCGCCTACCGCACGCTGGCTGAGTTCGATCCGAGCGCGGCCACGCACGCCCAGTACTACGCCGAGAAGGCGCTCTCGCTGCGGGTCGACGGGCGGGAGCGGTCGAAGATCTTCGACCATCTGTCCATGGCCTCGGCCTGTTTCATCGCCGACGACCCCGAACAGGCCGACCGCTACGCACGGCTGGCCCTGATGTCGATGGGCTCGAACTCCTCCCGTCGCACCTGGGACCGGCTCCGGCAGATGTACCGGCTGACCGCGGAGTACGCCGGCTATCCGAAGATCCACGAACTGCGGGAGGAGATCCGGCTCGCCCTGCCCAAGCCGAGGAAGGGCGGCGACAGCGCACAGGCGTGAGCGTACAGGCATGGGTCATGTCCGCCGGATCACCACAAGGGCCGCGCAGTTTCACTTCATGCGGTGACCTTGGCGACGAGCACACAGGCGTCGTCCTCGCGACCGGTTCCGCCGAACTCCTCGACCACCGTCCGCACGCAGTCCTGTGCGGTGCGCGCCGCGCCGAACCGCGGGGCCAGGCCGAGCAGGCGGTCCACGGCCGCGCCCGGGCTGTGCCCCGGCACCAGACCGTCGGTGTGCAGCAGCAGGAGGTCGCCCGGCCGGAGGGGTTCCTCGGCCTGCCCGTAGACGGCGCCCGCGGTGGCGCCGAGCAGGACACCGGCCGGTGCGTCGAGCACGCGCCCCGTCCCGTCGCGGTACAGCAGCGGGGCGGGGTGTCCTGCCTGCGCCCAGACCAGGGTGCGGGTGTCCGGCCGGTAGCGGCAGCAGATTGCGCTGCCGAGGGCGGGCTGCACGGTGGCGTTCAGTAACTGGTTCAGCACGCCGAGCAGTTCGCCGGGCCGGCTGCCGGCCAGCGCCATGCCGCGTACGGCGCCGAGCACCATCGCCATGCCGGTGGCGACGGCCACCCCGTGCCCGGTGAGGTCGCCGACGCCGAGCAGGGTCTCGCCGTCGGACAGTTCCAGCGCGTCGTACCAGTCGCCGCCGAGCGGTGCGTTCGTCGCCGCGGCGAGGCGGCGGGCGGCGAGGTCGAGCGTGCGCGGCCCCTGGTGCGGGAGCCGCACGGAGCCGCGCCGTGGTGGCAGCACGGCTTCCTGCAACTCGGCCGCGATCCGGTGCTCGGTCTGCTCCTGCCGGCGATGACGCTGCAACGAGTCACGGGTCTCGCGCACGGCCGTCCGGCAGCGGCGCAGTTCGCCGACGTCGCGGAGCACGGCCCACATCGAGGCCGTGCCGCCGTCGGCGCCGAGCACCGGTTCGCCCATCATGTGCACCGCCCGCACCGAGCCGTCGGGCCGTACGACGTGGAACTCGCCGTCGATGGGTTTGCCGTCGACCAGACAGTCCGTCACCATCGCGGTCAGCCGCGGCCGGTCCTCCTCCAGGACCAGGGAGGGCAGTTCGTCCAGGGTGAGGGCGGGAGCGCCGGGGTCCAGGCCGAGGATCCGGTACAGCTCACCGGACCAGGTCGCCTCGTCCGTCAGCAGGTTCCACTCCGCGGTGCCGACGCGGCTGAGCAGCGAGCCGCGCGGGGCGCCGGCGGGTGCGGGCCTGGCGGCGGGCGCCTCGGCCGGGCCGTCCCTCAGCTGGGCCAGGTGGGCGTCCAGGTCGTCGAGGTGGTGCAGCGCGAGGTCGTACAGGGCGCGCTGCCAGCGTTCCTCCGGGTCCGTACCGTCGCTCGGGGTGTCCCGCCGTACGGCGTCCACGTCGCCCTTGAGCCGCCGCGTCTGCGTTATCAACGCCTCGACCGAGCCGCGCCCGGGTGGCTGGGCGGCTGGGCGGTCCGTGGAGACCGGTGACGGCATGACGCACTCCGTTGGGGAACGAGACGGCCGGGGGGACGGGGACCGTTATGACTCTCGCACAGCCCGCGATGCCCCGTAAGGGATTTGGCAACACACGATACGGTGGTGCTTTCGGCATATGCCAGAGTCTTCCGGGAGCGGTTTCCGCGCACGAACGCCGTACGCGCCCCGCAGGTCAAGTCTTAGATGAACTACGGCGGTTGACTTGTCCGGGACCCTTTTTCGCCGACGCTCACGCGTATGTTCGTCGCTCCTGTGTTCCCGTGTACGGGATCCGTCTTGTACCCGTCGAACTCTGACCGGATTTCGCGGCATGCGAGGCGTCCGTGCGGACTCCATTAAGGCATGGATGCCATCACCGTCGCACAACTCGCCCAGGCCCGGCTCATCACCGCCGAGGACCAGGAGATCCCCGTGTCGGCCACGCTGCGCTACACCACCGACGACCCTCTGGCCGTCTTCGTGGACTTCCCCGCCGAGGCCGCCCTGGACGGCGAGGGGGTCACCTGGATCTTCGCGCGGTCCCTGCTCGACCAGGGGCTGCGGGCCCCGGCCGGCCACGGGGACGTGCAGATCTGGCCCTACGGCCGCACCCGGACGGTCGTGGAGTTCCACTCGCCCCACGGCCTGGCCCTGCTGCAGTTCCCCTCGTCGGCGCTGCGCCGTTTCCTGCTGTGCAGCTACGGGGTCGTGGCGGCCGGTCAGGAGGACCTGGCCGGGGTGGTGGAACGGGGGCTGAGCACCCTGTTCGGCGGGGTCTGACAGGACGCCGGGCGGCTTCGGCTCCTGTTCACCTCCGGGGCGCCCCACTGTCCCGCGCGGCCCGCTTCTCCCTCCACCCGAACGCCTGCCCAACCGCTCCTGCGCCGCTTGAAGGGCGACGCCACCCGGGCGGCAAGGCGGCCGAGGTGAGTAGGTGTCACGCGGTCGAGCGGGCACGGGCAAGCCCGCCGTCCGTCAACCTCGTCGCCCATCAGAACGGCTGGTACGACTTCACGGCGACCGTCGGCTCCGACGCGGCCCGGTCGCGCCGGTTCCCCGGGCATCCCGGCGCCGCGAGCGTCAGCGGCCGACCCCGGCGCGAGTGCCGTGCAGGCCCGGGCGCGGGGCGAGGTCGACAGCCACCCGGCCGCCGGTCTCCAGCGCCCGGACCCCCGCCTCGGCGACGACGGAGGCGGCGTAGCCGTCCCAGACGCCCGGGCCGGTGACCTCGCCGCGCCTGGTGGCGTCCACCCAGGCCTGTACCTCGCGGTCGTAGGCGTCGGCGAAGCGGACGAGGTAGTCCTGCGCCACCTCCTCGCGGGCGCTGCCCGCCGTGGTGACCACCAGGGTGTGCTCCTCGCCGATCCGCGCGCTGCCCTTCTCGCACACGGCCTCGCAGCGCACCTGGTACCCGAAGCCGCAGTTGACGAAGACCTCGACGTCGACGAGGGCGCCCCCGTCGGTCTCGAACAGGACGAGTTGCGGATCGAGCAGGCCCTCGGGGGCGCCCGCGGACGGTGTGGGCCGCAGTACCGTCACGGCCGTCAGCTCCTGTCCGAACAGCCAGCGGGCCGCGTCGATCTCGTGCGAGACCGAGCTGTTGATCAGCATGGCGCTGGTGAAGCCGGCGGGGGAGGAGACGTTGCGGTGGGTGCAGTGCAGCATCAGGGGCCGGCCCAGAGTGCCGCCGTCCAGCAGCGCCTTGAGTCGGCGGTACTCGGCGTCGTAGCGGCGCATGAAGCCGATCTGCGCCAGCCGGCGGCCGAGCCGTGCCTCGGCCTCCACCACCCGCAGCGCTCCGGTGGAGTCCGGCACCATGGGCTTCTCGCACAGCACCGGCAGCCCCCGCGCGAACGCGGCGAGCAGCGCCTCCTCGTGGGCGGGGCCGGGGGAGGCGATCAGTACGGCGTCGACACCGGGCGCGTCGAGCGCGGCCACGGGGTCCGGGTGCACGGTGACGCCGTCGAGGCCGGACACGGCCTGCTCGGCGCGCTCGGCGTCGGGGTCGGCCACCGCCGCGACCCTGGCTCCACTGACCACTTGGTCGAGGCGTCGTATGTGGTCGGCCCCCATGTGCCCGGCACCCAGCACCGCCACTCCCAGCAGGTCACCCATGTGTGCGCTCCCTTACGCCGACGATCACGCCGTAGCGTACGCCGGGCAGGGAGCGCCGCCGGGCGGTGCCGGGGAGGGCCGGGGCCGGGCGCGTGCGCCAGGTCCTCAGTACCTCAGGACCCCGGCGATCCCGTTCGCGTCGCCGAGCGTGCCGTCGGGCACGAAGCGCACCTCGGCGCCGGTCTCCAGACACTGCTCGACGATCTCGTCCACGATGTCCTCGCGGGCGTCCAGGTCGCCGGACAGGGCGGGGACCAGGTGGTCGCCCAGGTCGCTGACGGTCGCCCGGTAGTTCTCCTCCACGGCGAGCAGCCGCAACCGGCCCTCCCGGGCGCTCTGCCACAGCTCGTCGAGGCCGGCCGCGTAGGTCCGGTGTCCGCGCGCCGAGGTCAGCTCCTCGACCACGGCTGTGGCGCCCTTGCGGGCCTCCTCCTCCAGCACCGGGCGCAGCGCCTGCCACACCGCCTCGGGACCGGCGTGCGCCAGTCCGCCGCGCGGGACCTGGACGGCGCACTTGGCGACGCTGCCGGCCTCGTCCAGCAGGGACAGCGCCGCCTGTTCGCCGGTGACGTACAGCGGCCGGGGCTGCTCGCGCAGGACGGTGCTCATGACGGTGTCCGCCTCGCGCAGGAATTGCCGGGTGCCTTCGTCGCGGAAGGTGCTGGGCAGGTCGCCGATCCGCATCTGCCGCTCGGCGTCGAAGTTCTCCTGCCGGCGCTCCAGCGGGAAGCCGCCCGCGTGGTCCTCCACCACCCGGTCCACGCCGCCGCTCCACAGGGTGACGCGGTCCGCGGAGACCGACAGCACCCAGAAGGGCCGCTCGGCGACCTGGGCGGCGACCAGGTTGCGGGTGAGGAAGGTGTCCGAGAGCACCACCCGCTCGGGCACGGAACGGGCCAGGGACCACACCTGGTGCTCGCCCGGTGCGGCGAAGATCACCAGGCCGTCCTCGGCGTGCGCCAGATCCACCTCCGTCAGTGCCCGGTCGAGTTGCGCCACCACCTCGTTGCGTCGATCACGGGTGACGGCGGGATCGGACTCCAGGCGCCTGCGGGCCTCGGTGACGACATTGCGCAGCCGGACGGGATCCTGGCCGTTGTCTGGTTCACGGCGGTGCGTGGGGGTCAGCACGGACACCGCCGGATACGGACGGGGCCGACGCAGCTCGGCGAGGGTCGCGGGACTCAGTGCGTGCTCCATGACAGCACGATAGGTCGGATTCGCAGGTACGGCATTCGGGGTAATCCGGACCGGAATCGGCCGCGGACTCCGTGCGCGGACACCGGTGACGCGGCGGCCCGCGCACCGCTAACGTACCGGTCGGTAACCTGATCGTGGCGCCCCCAGGAGGCCTGACATGCCGCAGTTCGACGTCGACGGAGCGACCCTGACGTACGACGACGAGGGCCCTCGGGAGGCGCCCGGGGCGCCCCTGGTCCTCGTGCACGGCTGGACCGCGAACCGGCACCGCTGGGACCACCAGATGGCGCACTTCTCCGAGGGGCGCCGGGTGATCCGGCTGGACCTGCGCGGGCACGGGGAGAGCACCGGCGCCGGGGTGCGCACGATCGCGGAACTGGCGCGGGACGTCCTGGCCCTCCTCGACCATCTGGAGGTCGAGCGGTGCGTGCTGGTCGGCCACTCGATGGGCGGGATGATCGCGCAGACCATCGCGCTGGCCCATCCCGAGCGCGTGGAGCGGATGGCGCTGGTCGGCTCCATCGGCCGGATGACGTACAGCCGTGGCCGGGGCCTGCTCATGGCGGTCTCCACCGTGGTGCCGTACCGGCTGTTCGTGGCCGCCAACATTCAGCGGGCCTTCGCGCCCGGCCACCCCCGCGAGGAGATCCGCGCGCACATCCGCGCCTCCGCCGCCACCCCGCGCGAGGTCGTGATGACGCTGTACGGCGCGATGCGCGCCTTCGACGTCCTGGACCGGGCCGCCGAGATCCGTACGCCCACGCTGATGGTGCACGGCTATCACGACGTCCAGCTGCCGGTGCGGCAGATGCTGCGGATGGCGAAGGCCTACCCGGACGCGGTCGTGCGGATCCTCGACGCCGGTCATGAGCTGCCGCTGGAGAAGCCGGCCGAGCTGACCGCCGTCCTGGACAGGTTTGTGACCGAAAAGGTCTGACGCGGTCGGCGCTTGGGGAAGTTTTTGCCTGTGGCCGGTTCGTGACGGGGCCGGCCCGACGGCCTGGGCGGGGCGAGATTTCGCGCGAGCAAAACCCGTCCGAAATCATGGGGGTGCGGGTGTCGTCCGTGTTGCCCCCGCGTTGACCGCCCCGGGCGGCTGACGGAGGCTGGCAGGCATAGGTGCTGGATACAACTGGTTTGTCGGCCGACCCCGGTTCACCTGGGAAAGCCCAGGTGAGCGCCGGAGCCGGTGGCGAGCCGGAGGCAGGAGGCAGCGCATGTGCGGCATCACCGGATGGGTTTCCTTCGACCGTGACCTGACCGCCGAAGCCACCACGTTGCATGCGATGACCGAGACCATGGCCTGCCGCGGCCCGGACGACCGCGGCACCTGGGCCCACGGCCCGGCCGCCCTCGGCCACCGCCGGCTCGCGATCATCGACCTCCCCGGCGGCCGCCAGCCGATGTCCGTCGACACCCCGGAGGGAGCCGTCGCCCTGGTCTACTCGGGGGAGGCGTACAACTTCACCGAGCTGCGCCGCGAACTGGAACGCCGCGGCCACCGGTTCACCACCGACTCCGACACCGAGGTCGTCCTGCACGGCTACCTCGAATGGGGTGACGTCGTCGCCGAACGCCTCAACGGCATGTACGCGTTCGCCGTGTGGGACGGCCGCCACGACAAGCTCGTGATGATCCGCGACCGCATGGGCATCAAGCCGTTCTACTACCACCCCACTCCCGACGGCGTCCTGTTCGGCTCAGAGCCCAAGGCGATCCTCGCCAACCCGCTGGCCCGCCGTCGGGTGACCCCGGACGGGCTGCGCGAGCTGTTCGTCCTGGTCAAGACGCCCGGACACGCGATCTGGGACGGCATGCGCGAGGTCGAGCCCGGCACGGTCGTCACCGTCGACCACTCCGGCTTGTCCACCCGTGTCTACTGGCGGCTCCAGACCCGTGCGCACACCGACGACCGCGACACCACCATCGCGACCGTGCGCTCGCTCCTCGACGACATCGTGCGTCGCCAGCTGGTCGCCGACGTCCCGCGCTGCACCCTGCTCTCCGGCGGGCTCGACTCCTCCGCCATGACCGCGATCGCCGCCCGGCAACTCGCCGCGCACGGCGAGAAGGTGCGCAGCTTCGCCGTCGACTTCCTCGGCCAGACCGACAACTTCGTCGCCGACGAACTGCGCGGCACCCCCGACACGCCCTTCGTGCACGACGTGGCCGAACTCGCGGGCACCGACCACCAGGACATCGTGCTCGACGCCCAGTCCCTCGCCGACCCCGCCGTACGCGAGCAGGTGATCCGCGCCCGCGATCTGCCGGCCGGGTTCGGCGACATGGACGCCTCGTTGCTGCTGCTCTTCCGCGCCATCCGGGAGAAGTCCACGGTGGCCCTGTCGGGCGAGTCCGCCGACGAGGTCTTCGGCGGCTATCTGCAGTTCTTCGACGAGGAGGCGCGCCGTGCCGACACCTTTCCCTGGCTCACCAGCGTCAACCGGCACTTCGGCGAGGACGCCGACGTGCTGCGCGCCGACGTCACCAAGTCCCTGGACCTGGAGAGCTACATCGCCGACGGCTACCGCACCGCCGTCGCCGGCATCCAACGGCTCGACGGCGAAAGCGACTTCGAGTACCGGATGCGGCAGATGAGCCATCTGCACCTGACCCGGTTCGTGCGCGCCCTGCTCGACCGCAAGGACCGGATGAGCATGGCCGTCGGCCTGGAGGTCCGGGTGCCGTTCTGCGACCACCGGCTGGTCGAGTACGTCTACAACGCCCCCTGGGCGCTGAAGTCCTTCGACGGCCGGGAGAAGAGCCTGCTGCGGGAGGCGGCCGCGGACGTCCTGCCGCGCTCGGTGTACGAGCGGGTCAAGAGCCCGTACCCGTCCACCCAGGACCCGCAGTACGCCCGCGCTCTCCAGGAGCAGGCCAAGGAACTGCTCTCCAGGCCCTCGCACCCGGTCTTCGGCCTCGTCGACCGCGACCGGCTCCGCCGGGCCGCCGAACGCGAGGCGCCGGTCAGCACCCAGGCTGCCCGGCGCGGCCTGGAACGCGCCCTGGACCTGGCGCGGTGGCTGGAGCTGTACCGGCCCGAGGTGATCACCGGCTGACGCCGATGGCCCGGTCCGCCGCCCGCGTGGGCCGGCACCACGTCGTCACCAGCTCCCACACCGGCACCCGCCCGCCGGTGCCGAGTCGCGCCGCGGTGAAGGAGCGGCCCCGGCGGGTGGCCGAGGCGGCCACGGTCACGGCGTCCGCCAGGCGAACCTCGGGGTCCGCCGGGTCTTCAGCCGGGGTTCGTGGTGGCGCTCCAGTCGTTGCCGTCCGGCGGGCAGGAACTGCCACTGGGCGGCAGCGAGCCGTAGAGCAGGAAGTCGTCGATCTTCCGGTGCACGCACAGGGACGAGGAGTAGCCGGTGTGGCCGTCGCCCTTGTTGTCGAGCACCACCGCCGACGGGCCGAGCCGTGCGGCCGTCTCCTCCGTCCACTGGTACGGCGTCGCCGGGTCGCCGCGCGTGCCCACCAGCAGCATCTTCGGCGAGTCGACGTGCTTGACCCGGTCACGGATGAAATCGGTGCCCTTGGGGCGGCCGTAGCACATCAGCAACTGGATCAGCCGGTAACGGCCGAAGACCGGTGAGGCCTGCTCGTACCGGGCCCGCAGGCTCTTGAGCTCCTCGGCGACCTGCGCCGCGCCGGGCCGGTCGGGATCGTCGGCGCAGTCGATCGCCATCAGCGCGGCCTCGAGGTTGTCCGCGGGGACCTCCTGCGGATCGACCAGGCCGCCGTTGCTGTGGCGCCCGGTGCGGGGCAGGCCGGAGCCGCCACCGGCGAAGCTCACGATTTCCCGCGTGTCGCCCTCCTGCACCAACGACGCCAGGGCCCGCTCGAGGGAGGGCCAGAGCTGCTTGCTGTAGAGGCCCTGTCCGATGGCGCCCACCAGGTCCTGTCCGGAGAACGAGCCGCCGAAGTCCGCCGGCACCGGATCCGCGTCCAGCGAGCGCACCAGCCGGACCACCTGGTCCCCGGCCGCACGCCGGTCCCTGCCGAACGGACAGGCGACGTCCGTCGTACACCAGTCCAGGAAATCGTCCAGTGCGGTCTGCTGCCCCTCCGCGCCGGCCACCCCCTGCTCGGAGAGCGGCTCGGTCAGGGTGTCCACGCCGTCGAGGGCGAGCCGGCCGACCCTGTGCGGGAACTGCGCCGCGTACACCGCGCCGAGCCGCGAACCGTAGGAGAATCCCAGGTAGTTGAGCTTCTTGTCGCCGAGAGCCTGACGGATGACGTCCAGGTCGCGTGCGGCGTTCACGGTGCCTATGTGGGGCAGCACCGGGCCGGAGTTGCGGGCGCACTCGCCGGCGGCCTCGCGCAACCTCGCGAGCAGCGCCCGCGGATGGTCGAGATCGGCGTCGCCGCCCGTCGCGGACGAGGCCTCGTCGCTGCCCGCGCCGCAGCTGACGGGGGAGGAGCGGCCGACGCCGCGCGGGTCGAAGGTGACCACGTCGTAGCCGTTGGTGAGGTCCATGAACTGCGCGCCGTCGGTGGCGAGTCCGGCGACGCCCGCACCACCGGGACCGCCGAAGTTGAGCAGCACCGAGCCCAGCTTCTTCCCGGTGGCCCGGTAGCGGGCGAGGGCCACGTCCAGCGTGCCCGACCGGGGGTGGGCGTAGTCGAGGGGGACCGTGACCTTCCCGCACTGCATGTCCCGCGGCATGTCGGGGCCCTTGCAGGCGGCCCAGGTCACCTTCTGCCGGTAGAAGCGGGCCAGATCGGGCTGCGGCCGGTCGGCGGCAGCCGCGGGCAGGCCGGCTCCGAGCAGCGCCAGGGCGAGGACTCCGGTACCCGCGCAGCGCCGCACGGCGGGCCGTGTGGACAGCTTGGCCAGCATCATCGCCTCCCGGGACGCCTGTCGCGGACCGGGCACGGCGCCCTCGGATCACCATAAGCGGGCCCCGGACGGCCCGCCTCCCGGCGAGCGGGACGGCATCCGGTGCCGTACTCTGTGCCCCTTCTCGGTCTATTTTATGATCATTGATCTCCTTTGCATCAAGTTCGACAACACTGTCGCTCGACGGAGTGAAAGACCGATAAGCCATAACCCGTAGGGTTCACCGGCGTTTTACGGGGTGCGGGTGACTGCCCGCGACAAGTGTGGAAGGCAGGGAACCAATGAGACGGGCTACCCGTAACGGTGTGATCGCCGTCGCCGCCGCGTCCGGTGCGATGGTTGTGGCGCTTCCGGTGTCCGCCGCCTTCGCGGCCGACGGCGCCACCGCCGACGGCTTGGCAGCCGGCTCGCCCGGGCTGATCTCCGGCAACGCCATCCAGTTGCCGGTGGACGTACCGGTGAACGTGTGCGGCGACACCCTGAACGTGGTGGGGCTGCTCAACCCGGCCGCAGGCAACGCGTGCACGAACCGTGGCTCCGCAGAGGGAGGATCGTCGACGTCCGGCGGCGCCTCCGCCCGCGGCCAGGCGCAGGACTCGCCCGGTGTGCTCTCGGGCAACGGCGTCCAACTCCCCGTCGACCTGCCGGTGAACGCCACCGGCAACACCGTGAGCGTCGTCGGGGTGGGCAACCCGGCCCAGGGCGACCACTCGGTCAACGGCCCCGGCGACGGCCTCCCTCGCACCCCCCGCACCCCGGCCCCGAGGCCCCCGGCCTCTTCCAAGCCCCGCCCGCACGCTCCGCGTGCCGTCACACCGCCGACGACGTCCACGCTCGCCCACACCGGTACGGACGCCACCGCGCCCGCCGTCGCGGGCAGTGCCACGCTCCTCCTCACGGGCACGGTCCTCTACCGCCGCTTCCGCCCCGGCCGCAGGGGCTGACACGTACGGGCCCACCCCTCCCACGGCCACGGCCGCAGGCGGGGCCCGACCCCGTCCGAAGGCGGCTGAGTCGTCGGGAACCGAGGGGCGGGCAGGCCGGCCGGGTCGTGTTCGGGGTGTTCGTCCCCACTTGGGCGCCTGCGCCCCGGGGCCCGGGGAATCCGGGCGCGCCCGCGCAACGGCCGATCTCCCCGTGGCGCGGCCCCCGTTGATCCGGAAGGATACGGAACGGCAGTCCGGTCCCGACGGAAAATGGAGCGCATCGATGACCTCTTCGGTCCCCCACGACCTCGTCGTCACGCAGGCCACCCTCGACGACTGGCCGGTGATCGCAGAGTGGGCGGCGGCGGAGGGGTGGAATCCCGGGCTGTCCGACGGGCCCGCGTTCTTCGCGCAGGATCCCGACGGGTTCTTCCTCGGCCGCATCGACGGGGAGCCCGTGTCGGCCGTCTCGGTGGTGAACTACGGCCCGTCGTACGCCTTTCTGGGCTGCTATCTGGTTCGGCCCGACCTGCGCGGCCGCGGCCACGGCCTCACCACCTGGAAGACCGCCCTCGCCCACGCCGGCAACCGCACCGTCGGCCTGGACGGGGTCGTCGCGCAGCAGGACAACTACCGGCAGTCCGGATTCGAACTCGCCTACCGCACCGTCCGGTTCACCGGCATCGCACCGGCGGTGCAGCCGCCGACGGGCGTCCGTCCGGCCGGAGCGGAGGACCTCGCCGCCATCACCGCCTACGACAGCGCCTGCTACCCGGCCGACCGTCCGCGCTTCGTCACCGAGTGGCTCGCCGGCCCCGGACACCGGGCGTTCGTCCGCCTCGACGGCACGCGGCTCACCGGGTACGGCGTGCTCCGTCCCGGCCGCGACAGTCTGCGCGTCGGCCCTCTCTTCGCGGACACCGCGGACGACGCCCGCGCCCTGTTCGCCGCCCTCATGGCCGAATCCGCCGGACGCGAGGTCTGCGTCGACGTGCCCGAGCCGAGCACGGCCGGCGCCGCGCTCGCCGAAGAGGCCGGACTCGAGGCCTCGTTCGAGACGGCCCGCATGTACACCGGGCCCGTCCGGGAGCACGCCCGGCACCGCGTGTTCGGTGTCACCACGCTTGAACTCGGCTGACCCGGATCAATTCCGTTGCCCCGGCCGGTCCGGCATGGTCGAGTGCCGGGCATGGATCATTCGGCGGTGCTCGCCCTCTACGACCGGGACATGCGCGAGAACGCGGCTCCCGACGGCCCCGGCGCACGGATCGAGCGGGCCGGTGCGGTGGTGCGCCAGATCGCGGACCCCCAGGCCTGGAACGGTGTGCTCTGGTCCGCTCTGGACGGAGCGGGCGCGGATCGGGCGATCCAGGACCAGATCGCGTACTTCACCGGTCTCGGCCGTGACTTCGAGTGGAAGCTGTACGGCCACGACCGGCCGTACGACCTCGGCGCCCGGCTCCTCGCCGCCGGATTCCGGGCCGAGCCCGAGGAGACTTTGATGATCGGCGAGACCGACCGGCTCGGTCTTGACGCCGAACCGCCCGCGGGCGTCCGGCTCGTGCAGGTCGCCGACCCGGCCGGCGTCGCCCTCGTCGTGGACGTGCACGAGAGGTCTTTCGGCACCGACGGCACCCGCCTGCGGCACCGGCTGCTCGCCCGTCTGGCCGACGACCCGAGTACCGTCGTGGCCGTGGTCGCGCTCGCCGGGGACGAACCCGTCAGCGCCGCCCGCATGGAACTGGTGCCCGGCACCCGGTTCGCCGGGCTGTGGGGCGGCGGCACCGTCGAGGGCTGGCGGGGCCGGGGCGTCTACCGCGCGCTGGTGGCCCACCGCGCCCGCGTCGCCGCCGCCCACGGTTACCGCTACCTCCAGGTCGACGCCTCACCGATGAGCCGGCCCATCCTGAGGCGCCTCGGCTTCCACGCGCTGAGCACCACCACGCCGTATCCGTACGGCGGCTGAGAGCACGTCAGCGGTGCGCGCGGCCCCGGTCCAGCGCCGCGATCCCGACCGCTGCCAGCGCGATCTGGATGAACCACTCGATCCAGTCGGGCCCCTTGGTGTCCGCGACTCCGAACCCGGCGGCGATCGCCGAGCCCAGCAACGCGGCCACGATGCCGACCACGATGGTCCACAGGATGCCGATGTGCTGCCGGCCGGGGACGACCAGGCGCCCCAGCATACCGATGATGAGGCCGATGACGATGGCACTGATGATGCCCGAGATATGCATGTCCACCCCTTTTGATATTGCCTCCCGCTCATCGTCTGCCCGCTGTGGGCAAAGGCAGTCAGCTCCGGTTATTGCCGGGACTTTCTGTTCACCGGTCATTCATGCCATGTACCTTTCAACCGCTCGACGCGTGTAGAACCCTCAAGCAGGCTCTACGCGCGCAGACTTGGCGCCCCCAACGCCTCTCCCCACCCTCATGGAGGTTCGCCGGATGCCTGGATCCTTCAGATCCCGCCGCAGATTCACCACCGCCCTGGCCGGTTTCGGGCTGCTCCTCACCGGAGCCGCCGTCCAGGTCGGCAGCGGCACCGCCGCCCACGCGGCGACGACGCACCGCATCCTGTTCGACAACGCCCACGCCGAGACGGCCGGAAACGCAGACTGGATCATCTCCACCAGCCAGCCCGACCCGCTGGGCCAGAACTCCTCCCCGTCCGCCGAGACCGACTGGACCGGCGCCCTGTCCTCCTGGGGCGTGGCGTTGCAGAAGACCGGCGACTACAGCCTGAAGACGCTGCCGTCCGGCTCCAGTCTCAGCTACGGCGGCACGTCCTCGACGGACCTGTCGAACTTCGACACGCTGGTCCTGCCCGAGCCGAACACGCTGTTCACGAGCGCCGAGAAGACGGCGATCATGAACTTCGTGAAGAACGGCGGCGGTCTGTTCATGATCTCCGACCACAGCGGAGCCGACCGCAACAACGACGGCTACGACGCGGTCCAGATCCTCAACGACCTGATGACGAACAACAGCGTCGATTCCACCGACCCGTTCGGCTTCTCCATCGACTCGCTGAACATCGGCTCGGACCACCCGGCCGCGATCGGCGACAGCACCGATCCCGTGCTGCACGGTTCCTTCGGCACCGTCACCAAGAGTCTGATCGCCAACGGGACCACCGCCACCCTCAAGCCCTCCGACAACTCCTCCGTCAAGGGCCTGCTCTACCGCACCGGCTACTCCGGAAACACCGGCGCCTTCTTCCTCACCAGCACCTTCGGCAGCGGACGCGTCGCCTTCTGGGGTGACAGCTCCCCGATCGACGACGGCACCGGCCAGTCCGGCAACACCCTGTACGACGGTTGGAACGACTCCAGCGCCACCAACGCCGCCCTCGCGCTCAACGCCACCGAATGGCTCTCCGGCGCGAGCGGCACCAGCGGCGGTGGCACGGGTGGCGGTGGGACCGGCACCTGCACCGCCGGCCAGCTGCTCGGCAACCCGGGCTTCGAGTCGGGCAGCAGCCCCTGGAACGCCAGCAGCGGAGTCATCACCGACTCCTCCGGCGAGGCGGCCCATTCGGGCTCGTACTACGCATGGCTCGACGGGTACGGCACCGCCACCACGGACACCCTGTCCCAGTCGGTGACCATCCCGTCCGGCTGCACGTCGGCGACGCTCAGCTTCTATCTGCACATCGACACGGCCGAGACCTCGTCCAGCACCGCCTACGACACCCTCAAGGTCCAGGTGCTCAACAGCTCCGGCACGGTGCTCGGCACCCTGGCGACGTACTCGAACCTCAACGCCGCCTCCGGCTACACCCAGCGCAGCTTCGACCTCAGCGGCTACGCCGGACAGACCGTCACCCTGAAGTTCACCGGCACCGAGGGCTCCCGGTACCAGACGTCGTTCGTGGTGGACGACACCGCGCTCGACGTCGGCTGAATCCGGCCGGGGGTGGGCCGCACCGGCCCACCCCCGTTCCCTCGGGCCGCCGACACCGTCCGCTCCGGGGCCGGGCATCGGCCCTCGCGCCGCCGGCCGGCGAGCCGAGCAGGCCGAGGGCCGGCGCGGTGGCGAGGGACCTGCGGGTGAGGACGGGGCGAGGAGACATGACGGGGGCTCGTGACGGCGTAAAGTTGGGAAACTTTACTGACTCGCCTCAAGTCAGGGGGCCGTCAGGGGCGTGTCAATGGCTGTGCGGCCGGTGTCGCGTGAACGCCCTTGGCACGGTGTCCCGTTCGGGTGGCGGCACGGCCTCCCCGTCGGAGGAGCACGGCACGCCGTCGTGCCGGTCAGGCTCCGGCGCCGGCCCTGCGTTCCAAGACCAGATCCCGGGCCGTGTCCAGTGCCGTGGCCACCGCGCCGAGCAGCACCGCGTCCTCGCCGAGTCGGCTCGGCGCGATCCGCGGACGCAGCGGGGTGAGAGCGCGCACCCGGTCCTGGACCGGGCGCAGCAGCAGGTCGACGCTGTGGCCGACGCCGCCGCCGAGTACCACCAGGTCCGGGTCGAGCACGGCGGCCGCCGCCACGGTGTGCGCGATCCGCTAGCCCTCCAGCTCCACGGCCCGCCGGGCCGCCGGGTTGCCCTGCCGGGCCGCGTCGAAGGCCGCCTTCGCCGTGAGCTGCCCGCTCATCCCGAACTCCCGGGCGGCCTCCACCACCGCCACCCCGGACACCGCGTCCTCCAGTCGCTCCGGCTTCTGCCGGCCCGGCCAGGGCAGGAAGCCGATCCCGCCGGCCAGCCCGTGGGCCCCCGTGAACAGCCGCCCCTCGCTGACCACGCCCATGCCGAGTCCGGTGCCGATCAGGATGTACGCGAACAGTCGGCTGCCCGCGCCGACGCCGTACGTGTACTCGCCGAGGGCGGCCAGGTTTGCGTCGTTGTGCACCTCCAGCGGTACGCCCAGTTCCTCCCGCATCCGGTCGACGAGCCCCGCGCGCCCCCAGCCCGGCAGATGCATCGCGTACCGGACCCGGCGCTGCTTCTCGTCGTACACGCCGGGGGTGCCGACCACCCCGTGGACCACCTCGGCCGGGTCCACGCCCGAACCCGCGAACACCTGGCGGGCGGTGCCCACCACCAGGTCGGCCAGCGCGGCCGAGGAGCGGGCCCGGTTGCGTACGTCGGCGCGGGCGACGAGTGTGCCGTCGAGGTCTGCCACCGCCACCCGCAGCCAGCCCCGGCCAAGTGCCTGGTGGGCGTGGAGCCGGACGTGGCGCCCGCGGGCTGACCGTCCTTTCGTGCCGGCTGTCTGCCGTCGGCCTCCCCGGCCCGGATCCGAGCCCGGGCCGGGGAGGCTTTCGCCGTTCCTTGACATGCAAGTCATTGCCGGAGGCCGGTCCGCATGGGCGGACCGGCCTCCGGTACTGCCGGTTCCTCCTGTGCTTCCTTTCCTCGCGTCCCCGCCTACGGCCTGGGGGCGGGCGTGCTGCGCGCCGCCGTACCGGCACAGAGCAGTCCGAGGACGAGCGCCAGCCCTCCGACGACGACGTTGTTGATGATCACTCCCTGGTCCGGGCCGCGGCCCACGATCCAGGGCGCGATGATCATCCAGATGCCCATGGCGCACATGGCCCAGCTCAGGCCGTACATCCGCTCGGGAGCCCGGGTGAATCCGAGTGCCAGCAGACCTATCGCGATGCCCATGATCAGGTTGTGGGTCATGAGCGCGGGCTGACTCGTCGTGTAGTGCACGATCCACGGAGACGCCGCGCAGTAGAGCCCGAGCAGGAACACCGGGCCGTCCACGAGCGCCACATCACGACCGCCGAGCATGCGGGCGTACCGTGCCCGCATTTCGGAGACATCGGGGTGGGTCGACAAGTCACCCCTGTGCACATTGGCCATGTCTCGTCTCCTTTGACTTCCAGGCCAGACCGCGTCTGGTGCGATGTCCGGGTAGCACCGCATGGCCCAGTTTGCTCTTATTTCATCTTTATGTGTAGGTCTGTGACACTGTCGTGACCTTCGGTGGCGGCACGAGGGCCGGCCGGGCGCCGAGTGGCATGTTCGTACCGATACCGGGCAGGCGGACAAGTACAGGACGTACATTCCGACCGCTGTCGACTGCGGAGGTGACCGGCCGTCATGGAGGCGAAGGTGCTGGAGCGGTTCCCCGCCGGGGCCCCGCGAGGATCCTGGCCCGCGGAGGAGTACGCAGCCGCGCGCCGCGCCGAGGGGGAGCGGGTGACCGTGGTGATGGACCTGAAGTCCGACGCCTTCCTCGTGGTGGCCGAGACCCCGGACGACGACGGCTGAAGCCGGGGGCGCGGTCGTCCCGAGCCGACCGGTCGCCGTCGGTGGACTGTGGGTTCACGACGCCGGAACCGGACGGCGTGGCCGGGCCGGGGACGTGGGGCCTGCCGGCCGCACGGGCCGTGCGCGACGCCGGGGAGGTGGTGACGGTCCCGCGCCGGGTGCGGACGCATACGCCGGAACTGCGCGAGAGGTTCCCCCGGGTGCCGGAGTTCGTGTGGCGGCGGATGGAGCCCATGGACCGCGGGAGTTCGTACGGCGGTCGCCGCGACGGCCACCGGACCGGGGCCGGTGGCCGTCGTCCACCGGCCTGCGCTCGGCGCCTTCGCCCTGCACGGTCTCGTTCACCGGCCCAGGCGGCCGGGATGTCGCCCGGGCCCGGCCGACCACAGGGCCCCGGCCGGCCGGACCCGTGACCCGGCGCGGCGCCTACGGGGCGGCTGCCACAGCCGGCATGCACGAGGTGACTCGGACACCCGGCCAGGGGCACCGGCTCACGGGCATCTTCGGAGCGCACCACGCCGCGCGGGCCTTCGGCCCAGGCACCTCCCGCCGTCATGGCCCCGGACTCAGGAGGCACATCCCAGTGCCCGCAGATGCGCCGCCCGGTTCTCCGACGTCTGCCCCTGGACCAGCAGGAACATCGCCTCCCGAGCGAGGCGCTGGGCGCGGCTGGTCAGGGTCATCGAGCGGCCGCCTCCGGCCACCACCGCCGCCGTGGTGGCCGTACGCAGCATCTCGTGCGCCTCCGCGCGTACCGCCAGCCGGTCCGCGACCCGCTCCAGCGGTGCCGCATCGTCGGCCAGGGCGTACGCGCGTCGCCGGATGTCGGCGAGCCGGGCCGTGAGGGGAGCCGCCGTCCTCGGATCCAGCAGGGACAGGGCGGCCTCCGCGACGCCGAAGACCGCCGGGCTCGCGTTCAGCGTCCTGGCGCGGTCCCGGGGCGCCCATTGCTCGTAGGACATCCGCAGGGCCACGGCCTCCTCCGGCAGCCACAGCCCGGACAGCTCCAGCGACACCGTCCGCGCGGCGGTGAGCGCGGCGAGGCGCATCGGCTCGCCGGCCCGCAGCCCCGGCTGCGCGCGCGCCTCGGCGAACGCGAAGAGCACCTCGCCCGCCTCCGTCACCCCGGCGAGCAGCATCACGTCGTTCAGACCCCACCCGGTGTACCAGGGCACGGTTCCGTCGAACCGTCGGCCGCCGCCCTCCCGGCGCACGCGCACCGGGACGCGCGGATGTGCCCGCAGATGGGCGTACGCCACCCCGGACAGCAGCTCCCCGCGTGCCAGTGGCCCCAACAGCCTTTCGCGCGCGGTGACTTCACCCTGCACCAGGGTCTGCACCGGCGTGTGGTGCTGCGTCTGCACGAACCACGTCGAGCAACACGCCCCTGCCAGGATCTCCGCGGTCCGGCGCAGCACGTCCGGCGGTGCGTCCGAGCCGCCGTACGCGACCGGAGCGGCGGCCCCGAGCAGCCCCGACCGTTTCACCGCCTCGATGTGGCCCGCCGGCACTCCCTCCTGGTCGACCCGCTCGGCCTCGGGCGCGAGCAGGTCCGTGGCGAGCCGGTGGGCGCGGTCGACGAGCGGATGCGGGGTGGTGGCTGTCATACGGAGGATTCTTGCGGAGATCGGGGCCCGGACGGTGTCGGTCGGGACCTGCCGTGTGCGCAGGGGTGACGGAGCGGCCGAGGAACCCGAAGACCCCGAAAACCCTTCGCGTCCCCTCGACTCGGCCGGTACGGTCCCCACGTGTTCGCGCCGCGGGAAGCCCGAGCGATCCGCGCGCGGCCGGTCCGGCAGTTCCCCCATCGAGAGCAGGTTTCGCCCATGGCATGTCGTATCAGTGAACTCGTGCTCGGTTGCCGCGACCCCGAGGCGCTGGCGCGGTTCTGGTGCGAGGTCCTGGACTTCGTGATGCTCGATCGCGAAGGGAACGACTGCATCGAGATCGGGCCGCGCGAAGGGTTCGGCGGTCCGCAGCCGACGATCATCCTCAGCCGCAGGGACGAGCCGGAGTCGGGGAAGTCCCGGCTGCACATCGACGTCAACGCCACCGACCGCGATCAGGACGCCGAACTCGAACGCCTCCTGGAGCTCGGGGCGCGCCCGGCCGACATCGGCCAGACCGGCGAGGAGCAGTGGCACGTGCTCGCCGACCCCGAGGGCAACGAGTTCTGCCTGCTCAAGGCCCGCCTCAACCCGCTCTGACGGGCTCAACGGCGCGGCGCCGGGACCGGTCGGCAGACGATCACCTCGAGGGGCGGATCGTGATCGGGCCACGGGCCGGCACCCACCGAGGCGTTGGGCCACCCCGGGGCGGCCCGGGAGCAGCTCCACGGCCGAATTCCCTTGCGCGGCAAGGAGGATGTGCGAGACTCCGCCGAATGACCGCTGAAACGATCACTGCGGAATCCTCCGGCACCTTCAGGCTCGGCGACCTGCCCGTCCACCGCGTCGGCTTCGGAGCCATGCGACTGACGGGCAGTGCCGCGTTCCACCTCGGCATGCCCAGCGACCGCGCCCGCTCGATCGCCGTGCTGCGCCGGGCCGTGCAGCTCGGCGTGAACCACATCGACACCGCCGCTTTCTACTTCTCCGCCACACGCTCGGCCAACGAACTGATCAACAGCGCCCTCGCCCCTTACGCCGACGACCTCGTCGTCACCACCAAGGTCGGTCCCTTCCGCGACTACTACGGTGAGTGGGGCACCGCCGCCCGCCCCGACCAGTTGCGCGGTCATGTCGAGGAGAACCTGCGCCAACTCGGCCGCGACCATCTCGACGTGGTCAACTTCCGTCGCCAGGAGCAGGATTCGATCGCCGAGCACTTCGGCGCGCTCGCCGAGCTGCGTGCGGCCGGGCTGATCCGGCACCTGGGCATTTCCGGTGTCCAGCCCCGGCACCTGGCCGAGGCCCTGGAGATCGCCCCGGTGGTGTGCGTGCAGAACCGGTACGCCCTCGACCGTCCCGACCCCGTGGACGACGAGATGCTCCGCCTGTGCGGCGAGCACGGCATCGCGTTCGTCCCGTTCTTCGCCGTCGCGGGCAACGCGGGGGCGCGGGCGGCGGCCGACACCCATGGCGACACCGTGCGCGACATCGCCCGTGCGCACGGCGTGAGCCCGGCGCAGATACGCATCGCCTGGACGCTGCACCAGGGCCGGCACGTCCTCGCCATACCCGGTACCGGCAACCCGGACCACGTCGCGGAGAACGTCGCGGCCGGCGCCCTGCGCCTCACAGTGGACGACCTGACCCGCCTGAACGCACTCCACGCCTCCACGAGCTGACGCGCACCCGGCCGCCGTACCGCGGGCGCCTGCCGAGGTGGCGGCCCGTGGTGGTCACCCCTGGCCCGGGTCCGCGGGCGGCGGCCCAAGGCGGTCGCCCGTGGACCCGGGGCGGAGATCCGCAGCGGTGGTCGTGTCTGCGGGGCGGTGGACTGCGGCTGCCGGCTGCGAGGACCCGGTCATCCGGACGGCGGCCTGCGGCCGTCATCCCCGGGCCGGGTCTTCCATGAGGCGGCCCGCCGACCGCCGGCCCCGACGTCCCGGCCCGCTCGGTGGCGGCCCGCGCCGGTCGCCTCGGCCGTTCCGAGGCGGTGCCGGCGACTGTCGGCCCTGCGTGCACCTTCGGATCCGCGGGCTCCGGGGTCCGGCCTTCCGGGCGGCGGCCGCCGCCCGGTACCGCGGCCCTTGTCTCCCGGACGGGCCCGCAGCCATTCCTCCCATGACGGGTGCGGGGCACAGCCGTGCGAAGGCCGTGACCGGTGCGGGGGCACAGCCGTGCGAAGACCGGTTGACTACTATCGTGTAGACGGTCGCGCGGGCCGTAGACCAGGACGGGGTGAGGGACGTTCCATGACCGAGGCGAAGGACGAGCGCCGGCCGGCCGGTGAGCTCGAGGCGAGCGTCATGGCCGCACTCTGGGCCGCCGGCGGTCCGCAGACGTCGGGGCAGGTGCAGCGCAGCCTCGGCGCCGGCCTGGCCCGTACGACGGTGACCACGATCCTCACCCGCCTCCATGACAAGGGCGTCGTCGAGCGGCACCGCCAGGGCCGCGGGTACGCCTATGTCCCCGTCCGGGACGTCCAGGACGCCCACGGCCTCACCGCCCGCCGGATGCACACCGAGCTGGACCGGGACACCGACCGCGAGACCGTCCTCGCCCGTTTCGTCGCCCAGCTGAGTCCCGGCGACGAACGCATCCTGCGGGACCTGCTCGAAGCCGACGAACGATGACCGCGCTGCTCCTGCTTCCCCTGCTGCTGCCGTTCGTCCTGCCGGCGCTGGCCCGCCGCGCCCTGGTCCGGCTCGCCCCGGCCGCCGCGATGTGGGCCGTCACCGTCTGCGCGGTCGTCCTCGCCGGCTGCTCGCTGGCGGCGCTCGGCTCGTTCATGCTGATCGGGCTGCTCAAGGTCCCGCTCTTCGCGGCGGTCGGCGAGCTGATCCACCCGCTGCGCACCGCCTCGGACCTCGTCGTGCTGCCGGCCGCCGCGACCTCCGTCGGCGCCCTCGCCGTCTGCGGCTGGACCCTCGTGCGCTCGGTGCTGCGCCAGACCCGTGCCTTCCGTGCGGCCCGGACGGAGGCCCGGCGCGGACCCGCGGCCGGCGACCTGTGCGTGGTCGACTCGCCCCGCCCGGACGCCTACGCGCTGCCGGGCCGCCCGCACCGCATCGTCGTCACCACCGCCATGCTCCGCAGCCTGGACGGTCCCGAGCGGGAGGCGCTGTTCGCGCACGAGAGGGCCCACAACGACGGCCGTCACCACTACTTCCTCGCCGCCGCCGAACTGGCCGCGCACTGCCATCCGGCGCTGCGCCCGGTCCGGGAGGCGATCCGTCTCGCCGCCGAGCGCGTCGCCGACGAGGCCGCCGCCGCGAGCGTCGGCGACCGGCGGCTGACCGCCCGGGCCATCGCCCGCGCCGCCCTCGCCGGACAGGGCGCCCGTACCGAACGCCCGGACTTCGTGCCCGCCGCGACCACCGGTCCTGTCCCGCAGCGCGTCCAGGCCCTGCTGGGCGCCCCGCTCGTGCCCCGCGCAGGCCGGGCGACAGCCGCCCTGCTGATCGCCTGTACGGCCGTCTCCTGCGCGGCCTCGGTCGCCGGCACGGCCGACTTCCACCACCGGGTGGAGATTGCCCAGGGCGAGCAGAGCCACTGATCCGGTCCGCCCGGAGACGACCCGCAGCGCCCTTTGCGTACACGCAGGGCGACGCGCGTAGACCGGGACTGGCGCCGGTCAGGTTTTACGTATAACCTCACCCGCTAACCACCCCCCGTCGGAAGGTCCCGATGCGACGCGTCGCCCTGGTCACCCTCGTCGTCGACGACTACGACGAGGCCATCCGCTTCTACACCGAGGCCCTCGGCTTCCGGCTCGCCGAGGACGCCCCGCGCCCCGACGGCTCCCGCTGGGTCGTCGTGGAGCCCGGCGGCCCCGCCGCCGGCACCGGTCTGCTGCTGGCCCGCGCCAAGGACGAGGCCCAGCGGTCCCGGGTGGGCGACCAGACCGGCGGACGCGTCGGGTTCTTCCTGCACACCGACGACTTCGCCCGCGACCACGCCCGGATGACCGCGGCCGGCGTGACCTTCCTGGAGGAGCAGCGGCACGAGCCGTACGGCACCGTCGCGGTCTTCCAGGACCTGTACGGAAACCGCTGGGACCTGCTCCAGCCCGCCGCCTGATCACCGCGCCCCTGATCACACCGAAACACCTTCGAACCACCTGCCGAGGAACGCCAGCCATGACCGCGCCCCGCATCGACACCGAGACCCTCCGCCGGCTTCCCAAGGCCGTGCTGCACGACCACCTCGACGGCGGCCTGCGCCCCGCCACCGTCGTCGAACTCGCGGCGGAGATCGGCCACACCCTGCCCACCACCGACCCCGACGAACTGGCCGCCTGGTACTTCGAGGCCGCCAACTCCGGCGACCTGGTGCGCTACATAGCCACCTTCGAGCACACCCTCGCCGTGATGCAGAACCGCGAGGGCCTGCTGCGCACCGCCGAGGAGTACGTGCTGGACCTCGCCGCCGACGGTGTCGTCTACGCCGAGGTGCGCTACGCCCCCGAGCTGAACACCCGGGGCGGGCTGTCCATGCGCGAGGTCGTGGAGACCGTCCAGGAAGGCCTGGCCGCCGGCATGGCCAAGGCGGCCGCCGCCGGCACCCCGGTCCGGGTCGGCACCCTGCTGTGCGGCATGCGGATGTTCGACCGGGTCCGCGAGGCCGCCGACCTGGCCGTCGCCTACCGCGACGCCGGGGTCGTCGGCTTCGACATCGCCGGCGCCGAGGACGGCTTCCCACCCGCCGACCACCTCGAGGCCTTCGAGCACCTGCGCCGCGAGAGCGTACCCTTCACCATCCACGCCGGTGAGGCGCACGGCCTGCCCAGCATCCACCAGGCCCTTCAGGTGTGCGGCGCCCAGCGCATCGGCCACGGTGTGCGCCTGACCGAGGACATCGTGGACGGCAAGCTCGGCCGGCTGGCCTCCTGGGTACGCGACCGCAGGATCGCCCTGGAGATGTGCCCCACGTCCAATCTGCAGACCGGCTGCGCCACCTCGATCGCCGAGCACCCGATCACGGCCCTGAAGGACCTCGGCTTCCGGGTCACCCTCAACACCGACAACCGACTGGTGTCGGGTACGACGATGACCCGGGAGATGTCCCTGCTGGTCGAGGAGGCCGGCTGGAGCGTGGACGACCTGCGCGCGGTCACGGTGAACGCCGTCAAGAGCGCGTTCCTCCCGTTCGACGAACGCAAGGCACTCATCGAGGACGTGGTCCTGCCGGGCTACGCGGCCGCGCTCTGAACGAGGCCCCTGAGGTAGGCGGCCTGTCCGACGTGCTGGAGGTCGTCGGACAGGACGCTCACCAGCCGTACGCCCAGGCTCACGGGCGGGTCCCAGCGCTCGTCCACGATCCGTTCGAGATCCTTCGCGGCCAGTGAGCCCAGCGCGCCGAGTGTCTGCTGGTGCACGGCGTCGTAGTACCCGGTGAGCAGGTCGGCCGACTCGACCCGCACCTTCGCGACCTTCGCGGGACTGTGCCCGTACCCGGTGTCGTGCCGGGGCAGGTCGAGACCGAAGCGCTTGTCCCAGCCCTGGCTCAGCCACACCTGGTCGAGGTCGAAGGCGTCGGCGATGTGGTCGTCCTGCACCCGGGTGAGATGCCAGACGAGCCAGGCGATGGAGTTGGCGTCGGGCGCCGGACGGTGGTGCAGCGCGTCCGGGCCGAGGCCGTCGAGGGCGGCATGGACTTCTTCCTGGATGCGGCCGTAGCCGTCGATGAGGATGTCCTTGGCATGCATGTCGTCCACCATCCCAAACAGCGGTCGCTCACGCGTCCGGAATCCAGCTTCCGTGGCATCCGAGCGGCACCATGTGTTCCGCCCTGGCGTGTCCTCCTGACCGTCGTCGTCCTGGCCGAGGGTCCCGAGTCTCGGGCGGCGGGCGCCGTCAGCAGGAGGTCCGGGCCCCCTCCCGGGGTGGTGTCAGGTCCCCTGTTTCGCCGGCCGTCTCCAGCAGCGTGACGAGCGCGCGGGCAGCAGGGCTGGTGGCGCCGTCCGGGGGCAGCAGGGCCACGGTCTCGTACTCCGTCTCACCCGTGCCCTTCAGCGGCAGCGCCGTGAGCGACGGCCGCTTGTGCCGGAAGTGCCGGGGTACGACCGCGACCCCCAGGTTCTCGTCCACCAGGTCCAGCAGGCCGTGCACGTCGTTGACCTCCAGGGCGACCGTGCGCCGGACACCGGCCGCGGCGAACGCGGCGTCGGTGGTGCGGCGCGGGCCCCAGTCCGGATGGAAGTCCACGAAGACCTCACCGGCCAGATCCCCGGGGGTCAGTACCGCCCCGGAGGAGGCGAGCCGGTGGCCGGGATGGCACAGCACGGTCATCGGCTCGCTCGCCAGCGACACCGAACGCAGCTGGTCGCTGTCCGCCTGGGTGCGGTAGGCGAAGGCCAGGTCGAGCCGGCCGGCCCCGACCTCCTCGGCCAGCGCGCCCGAGCCGGCCTGCCGCAGCCGGATCTCCACGTCCGGGTGCCGCCCCCGGAACGCGGCCAGCAGCCGGGCGACGTGCACCCCGGCGATGCACTGCTCGGTGCCCAGGGCCAGCGTGCCGCGCAGCACGCCCTGCACCGCCGCCACCGCCTCGTGCGCGGAGCGCACCTGGGCCAGGATCCGCTCGGCCTCCACCAGCAGCGCCCGCCCCGCCTCGGTGAGCGTGACCCGGCGGGTGGTGCGCACGAACAACGGCGCCCGCAGCTCGCGCTCCAGCGCCCGAATGGACGCCGAGAGACCCGACTGGGACACCATGAGACGCTCGGCGGCCCGGGTGAAATGCTGGTCCTCGGCGACGGCGACGAAGTGCTGAAGATGACGCAGTTCCATGATTGAGAAGTTTATCCGCTGAATTCCATCGGATTCTTCTGTTGGACCACTGTTCGGCGTGCGGGGAAGAGTGGGACCGGTGACCAGGAGCCTCCCGCTCCCGGGAGCCGGGAAGACCGTGTGCCAACCCCTCTGGAGTCGCGTTGTACACCGCACACCCCGACCGTTACGCCGACATGCCCTACCGGCGCACCGGGCGCAGCGGGCTGAAGCTCCCCGCGCTGTCCCTCGGCCTGTGGCACAACTTCGGCCCGGACCGGCCCGCCGAGACCCAGCGGGCGATCCTGCGCCGAGCCTTCGATCTGGGTGTCACCCACTTCGACCTCGCCAACAACTACGGCCCGCCGCCCGGCGCCGCCGAGTCCGCGCTCGGCGAGGCCCTGAAGGCCGACTTCGGGCCGTACCGCGACGAGCTGATCATCTCCACCAAGGCCGGCTACCTCATGTGGCCCGGCCCGTACGGCGAATGGGGCTCGCGCAAGTACCTGCTCTCCTCCCTGGACCAGAGCCTGACCCGCATGGGCCTGGACCACGTCGACATCTTCTACTCGCACCGCCCCGACCCGCAGACTCCACTGGAGGAGACGATGGGCGCCCTGCACACCGCGGTGCAGCAGGGCAAGGCGCTGTACGTCGGCGTCTCCAACTACTCGGCGGAGCAGACCCGCGAGGCCGCCCGCATCCTCGCCGACCTCGGCACCCCGCTCCTCATACACCAGCCGCGCTACTCGATGCTCGACCGGCGTCCCGAGGACGAGGGTTTGCTCGACGTCCTGGACGAACTGCGGGTCGGCTCGATCGTCTACTCCCCGCTGGAGCAGGGCCTGCTCACGGGGCGCTACCTGGACGGCGTCCCCGAGGACTCCCGCGCCGCGAGTGACAGCCCCTTCCTCAACACGGACGCGGTCACCGAGGAGCTGGTCGCCCGCCTGCGCGCCCTCGACGGGATCGCCAAGACCCGCGGCCAGACCCTGGCCCAGCTGGCCCTGGCCTGGGTGCTGCGCGGCGGCCGGGTCACCTCCGCGCTCGTCGGCGCGAGCAGCCCGCGGCAGCTCGAGGACAGCGTCGGCACCATCCGCAACCTGGACTTCGACCCCGAGGAACTGGCACGGATCGACGCGGTCGTGAAGGGCTGAGCCGCCGGATCACCACGCTGGGGGAGGTGAGCCGCTCGCTCACCTCCCCCAGCCGTTCGTCGCCGGGCCGGCGGTGTCAGGCGGCCGACGGCACCCGGTCGAGAAAGCCCAGCACCTGCCGGATCCGTCCCTCGTCGTCCAGCGTGACCACGTCGAACCCGGCCACCGGTGCGCTGCCGTCGGCCTCGTTCACCAGCTCCCAACCGAAGCGCGCGGTGTCGTGGTGGCCGTCCACCGCGCCGAGCGGGCGGAAGACGAACCCGGGGAACTGCTCGTGGGCCGCCGCGATCACGGCCGCGATGCCGTCGTGGCCGCGGACGTCGGCGAGAGGGTCGGTGTAGCCGCCGTCGGCGGTCCACGCGGCGGCGACCGCCTTCTTCAGCGCCTCCGGCTCGGTGGCGTTCCAGGCCTCGAAGTACCGGGCGGCGGCGTTCTCGTAACGGTCGGTGTTCACGGACATGCTGCATCAGCCTCCATCGAGGTCGTAACCGCTGTAGGGCCCGGATCCGGGGTGTCGCCGATCCGGTGTGACCACCATGCCGGAGCGTCGCGGAGCGGGTCGATTACCTCGCTGGTAATGACCGGGACCCGACCGCCGCAGCATTCCGGCCGGAACGGGTGGTGAATATGCCAACAGACTGGCCGGAAAGTCATGGTGACAGTGTTTCGGCAGTGGCGATACTCGAACATCAGGGGCACTTCACCGCACAGGGGCCGCACGGAGAGCGAGGGTCGGGCAGGCAGCAGCGAGGCGACGGGGGAGTGAGACGTGCACGACGAATTCCTGTGTCATGTCACGGCGTACGGCATGTGCGACGGCCGGCGCATCGGGGTACCGCTCGGCACCTATCGCGCGCCGACGCTGGCCCTGGCCCTGTGGTGGCTGCGCGACCGCGCCTCCTGGATCGCCGAGCGCCTGGACCCGAGCCCGGAGGACCCCGCCTTCCCTGCGGGCTCGCTGGTTCCGGTGGCCGGCACGGCGGCCGACGTGCCCGCCCTGCTGCGCGCCTGGTGCGCCGACGACGCCGGGCAGGAGCGGGTGGCCGACGAGCTGGCCGGCGGGCGGCTGGTGCGGATCGCCGCCAGCGACGACACCACCGAGTACGAACTGCTCGCCGAGTCGGTCGACGCGCTGCGCATGCAGCGCACCCTGCCGGCACTCGTCGTACCCGTCGCCTGACACGTGTCCGTCCCCGGTGCCCCGTACTCCGGGCGCATATCCGAGTGAATCGGTAGAATTCTGGCCATGGCGGAGCGGCCGGTCGCCCCGACGGCGCCCGAAATCGTCGTGAAGACCGACACGGGCTCCACGGTGATGAGCCCGGGCCACGACTACCACGTCGGACGCGACCCGTTGAGCGACATCGTCCTCGACGATGCCCGGGTCTCGTGGCACCACGCCGTGCTGCGCTGCGACCGGGACCGCTGGACCCTGAAGGACCAGCACAGCACCAACGGCACCTACGCCGACGGCCACCGGATCGACGAGTGGGGCGTGCACCCCGGCAGCGTCATCCGCTTCGGCAACCCCACCGACGGCCCCCGCGTGGTCCTCACCGGCACCCCTCCGCCCGCCCCCGGCCGTCCCTCCGCGGTGTCGCAGCCCCTGCTGACCGGTACCTTCCGCCGGCCCAGCAGCGTCCGCCCGCTGCCCGCACGCTCGGTCCGCATCGGCCGGGCCCCCGAGAACGACCTCGTCGTGGACGACCTGATCGTCTCCCGCCGGCACGCGGAACTGCGCGCCCACCCCGACGGCACGTACGAGATCGTCGACCTCGGCAGCCACAACGGCACCTATCTCAACGGCCGGCCCGTCACCCGCGCCCCCGTCGGCCCCGGCGACGTGATCGGCATCGGCCACTTCGCCTTCAGCCTGGTCGGCGACGAACTCCAGGAGTACGTCGACACCGGAGAGATCTCCCTCGACGTCCAGGACCTCACCGTCACCGTCGACGGCGGCCGCAAGGTGATCCTCGACCATGTGTCCTTCCCGGTGGAGGAGAAGTGCCTGCTCGCCGTGGTCGGCCCGAGCGGTTGCGGCAAGTCCACCCTGCTGAACGCCCTGACCGGCCAGCGGCCCGCCGACCGGGGCACCGTCCTGTACGACGGCCGCGACCTCTACCGCCACTACGCCGAACTGCGCCAGCGCATCGGCCTGGTCCCGCAGGACGACATCCTGCACCCCCAGCTCACCGTGCACGCCGCCCTCTCCTACGCCGCCGAACTGCGCTTCCCCGAGGACACCGCCCGAACCGAGCGGCACGCACGGGTGGACGAGGTCGTCCGGGAACTCGGCCTCGAACAGCGCGCCGGCCAGCCCGTGCACAGCCTCTCCGGCGGCCAGCGCAAGCGGGTCAGCGTCGCGCTGGAACTGCTCACCAAACCGTCCCTCCTCTTCCTGGACGAGCCGACCTCCGGCCTCGACCCCGGTATGGACCGTTCGGTGATGCACATGCTGCGCGGCCTCGCCGACGACGGCCGCACCGTCATCGTGGTCACCCACAGCGTCCTCAGCCTCGCCGTCTGCGACCGCCTGCTGGTGCTCGCCCCCGGCGGCAAGGTGGCCTACTACGGCCCGCCCGACGACGCCCTCGCCTTCTTCGGCTTCGAACAGTGGCCGGAGGCCTTCGAGGCCTTCGACCGTGACCCGGAACGCGACTGGGCGCGCGAGTACCGCGAGTCGCCGTTCCGCCGGCACTACGTCACCGAGGCCACCACCCAGCCCCACCACCCGGGCCCGGCCCCCGTCTCCCCGGCGCCGCCGCCCCACCCCCGCGGCTGGGGCGCCCAGCTCGGCACCCTGATCCGGCGGTACGCGGCCGTACTCGGCGCCGACCGCACCTTCCTGGCCGTCATGATCGCGCTGCCGTTCGTCATGGGCGCCATGGCCCGAGCCCTCGCGGGCGGTCGGCTCGGCCGGGACACCGCGATGAACGCCCTGCTCATCCTGTGTGTCGGCGCGGTGCTGACCGGCGCCGCCAACGCGGTGCGCGAACTCGTCAAGGAACGCGTGGTCTACCGGCGCGAACGCGCCGTCGGACTGCCCCGTTCGGCCTATCTGGTGTCCAAGGTGGTGGTGCTCGGCACGGTGAGCGTCGTCCAGGCCGTCGTCCTCACCCTGGTCGCCCTCCTCGGTGTCGACCTCAACACCCCCGGCGGCACGGGTGTCCTGCTGCCGCCGCTCGCCGAGATCGCCCTGGCCGTCGCCCTGCTCGCGTTCACCGCGATGATGCTCGGCCTGCTCGTCTCCGCGCTGGTGCGCAAGGAGGAGGTGACGATGCCGCTGCTGGTGCTGCTCGCCATCGTCCAGGTCGTGTTCTGCGGGGCCCTGCTCAAACTGCACGGTGTGCCGGGCCTGGAGCAGCTGTCCTGGCTGGTGCCCTCCCGCTGGGCCCTCGGCGCCATGGCCGGCACGGTCGGGCTGTCCAGGACCGTCCCCGGCAAGCTGACCGCCGACCCCCTCTTCCGTCACTCGGCGGGCGTCTGGCTGCTCGATCTGGCCATGCTGGTGGTGCTCTCCGTCCTCTACGGGCTCGTGGTCGTCCGGCTGCTGCGCCGGCAGGAGCCCGCCGTGATGCGGAAGTAGGCGAACGCGATGGCCCACACGCGGAAGCAGGCGCCCCGATGAGCAAGGCGACCGGTCCTGGATTCCGGCCCACGCACGTGGTGCCGCGGCACGGCATGCCGGCCTGGGAGGCCCCCGATCCGGGCCGGCCCACCGTGCCGCTCGACCCGCTGCTGCCGGTCGAGCTGGTGGAGCGGCGCGGCGACTGGGGACACGTCCGCTGTTCCAACGGCTGGGGCGCGTGGGTCGACGGCCGAAGGCTGGTCGCCGTACCCGAGGACCCGCCCGCCGCCGACCGCCCGCCCGGCACCGCCGATCCCCGCCCCCTGCTCGTCCGCGCCGAACAGGCCGTGGCCGACTACCGGTCCGCCGTGGAAGAGCTGGCCGCCGGCACCCTGGACGGCGAGGACTTCGCCGACCGCACCGGTGGCCTGCGCATCGGCCTGGTCGTCGACGGGGAGTCGATGTGGCTGTACGACTCCGAGGAGGGCCGCTGGGTCTACGCCGACGGACGGCGGCTGACCACCTACGCCACCGACCGGGAGGTCACCGGCGCGGGCACCGGCACGGAGGACGCCGGCACCGAGGACACCGGACACGCCCGGACCCGGATGGTCGCGCCCGAGGGCGAGCGCTGATGGCTCGTGAGACCAGCCTGTCCTCCGGCCGGCCCGCCGAGCCGATCGGGCGACGGATCGCGGGCTACCAGATCGAGGGCGAGATCGGACGCGGAGGCATGGCCGTCGTCTACCGCGCCCGCGACCTCCGTCTCGACCGCACGGTCGCCCTGAAGCTGCTGGCCCCCGAACTCGCCCGCAACGACACCTTCCGCAAGCGGTTCACCCATGAGTCCCAGGTGGCCGCCGCCATCGACCATCCGCACATCGTGCCGGTCTTCGAGGCGGGCGAGACGGACGGGGTGCTCTACATCGCCATGCGCTACGTCTCCGGCAGCGACCTGCGCCATCTCCTCGACCTGCGCGGACCGCTGCCCGCGCCGGACGCCGTGCGGATCGCCGCCCAGGTGGCCTCCGCCCTCGACGCCGCCCACGAGCACGGCCTGGTGCACCGGGACGTCAAGCCCGGCAACATCCTGATCGCCGAGGGCATCGACAGCGACCACCCCGAGCACGTCTACCTCACCGACTTCGGGCTCACCAAGAAGTCGCTGTCACTGACCGGCTTCACGAGCGTCGGGCAGTTCGTCGGCACCCTCGACTACGTCGCCCCCGAGCAGATCTCCGGCCGCCCGGTCGACGGCCGCTGCGACGTCTACGGCCTGGCCTGTGTCGTGTACGAGAGCCTCGTCGGCCGCCCCCCGTTCCTGCGCGACGACGACATGGCCCTGCTCTGGGCCCACCAGTACGACGAACCGCCCCCGCCGAGCGAGGGCCGCCCCGGTCTCGCTCACGCGGTCGACGCGGTCTTCGCCAAGGCCCTCGCCAAGTGCCCCGACGCCCGCTACGCCACCTGCCTCGACTTCGTCGCCGCCCTTCGGGCCGCGACGGGCGTCGCCGGCCCGGCCGGAGCTCACCCGGCAAAGGAGCCCGACACGGAGACGGACCGTCCGGTGGCCGGGTCGCCTCAGCACCACCCGGAGGCCGGGACCCCGAACCCACCGCACTGGGCCGAACCGGTGTTCCACACCTGAGGACGGTGCACCTCGCCTACGGTCCGTCCACCTCGCCGGGCCGCCGCACCGCCTTGGCCAGCAGGCCACCCAGGAACCCGGCGACCAGCCCCCACAGCGCGCCCAGGCCCACCGCCTGCCACAACCGGGGCCTGAGGAACAGCTCCCCGGACAGTCCGCCACCCAGGTTGCCGATGCCGAGCAGGGAGAGGCCGTAGTGGGCCGCGATGCGGCCGGTCAGGCCGATCATCAGCACCGTCAGCGCCAGCGCCACGGCCAGATGGACGGCGTGCTGCCACAGCCGTGTCCGAGCCGGGGAGCGGACCGCCATCAGGAAGGCCACGGCCAGCAGCAGGACCGCGTCCACGACGACCAGCCACCACCACCGGCCGTCGTGCTCGGTGAGCGAGCGCAGATTCAGTTCGGAGACGTCCGGGGTGCGCAGGATCGTGTCCAGGACGTGCGGCATCGGCAGGCCGAACGGGCCTTCCACCCGGCCGTTCCAGGTGGCTCCCAGGCCGATGGTGAGGGCCAGCCAGGCCACGTTGGGCAGGCCCAGCAGGATCACGGCGAAGGTCGCCGCTGCGTGTCCGCGCGTGGCCGCCGTGATCAGCGCGGCGACGAGGCCCACGGCGACGTAGGCGAGCAGCAGGACGACCATCGCGTGCGCCGCCGGACGCACCGACTCCTGAAAGTGCAGCAGCCGCCCCGGCAGCGGCGCCCCGCGCGCCACCAGCAGCGCCAGCAGCAGCACCCCGGCCAGCCACAGCAGGCCGAACAGCACCGTCAGTGGCACGTTCGTGGTGAACCCGACGCGGGGCGCCGAGTCGAACAGCCCGGTGAGATCGCTGAGGGCGCCGTTGCCCACGTCGACGGCGAAGGTCTGTCGGGCGCCGAGGGCCAGTCCGATCAGCACGAGCAGCCACAGGGCCGCGATCCGGGCGGCCCAGCCGGCCAGTTCCCCGGCCGAGGCGACCGCCCGGTGCCGCAGCGGGCGCAGGAAACCGGCGCCGATCACCAGGGCGCCGACCAGGGTCACCGACAGCGGGATCACGGTCACCCCGGCCCGGGTCTGCGCGAGCACGCCCGCGTTGCCCGAGAGTTCCACACTGCCGCCGACCGACGTGACCAGGGTCGCGGCCACCACACGCGGGAAGGCCGCGTCCGGCAGGTCGCCCGCCCCGGCCGCCCACAGCCCGAGCGCCGCCGCCACCACCATGACGGCCAGCCCGGTCAGCACCGCGGCCAGGGCCTGCACCCAGCCGTGACGGGCGGCGGGCCGCGCGGAGACGGTCGGAACGCTCACGAGAGACACGCTAAGCACCCGCTGGGCCACCCGCCCGCCAGGTGGTCCGTCCGCGTCGGCTTGCGAGCCGCATCCCGCGACACACAATGGGATCAACGTGCACCCGGATGCACCAAAAGGGACCTGACCGAGCAAAGTCGCGTGTTGCACTGCGTGTCGCGACGACCGCGACGGGAAGAAGTGCCCGTGAGCGCCGAACCTCCGTCTTCCGGCCGCCCGACCGGGCCGCCCTCCGGCCCGCTGTCGGGCTCCTCCCGGCCCCCGTCCGGGCCACCGCCGGCCGGGCCACCTCCCTCCGGGCCCACGGGCGGCGCCAAGGGGCCGCACGGGCCGTGGTGGAAGTCCGTACCGCGCGTCGCGAGCCTCACGGCCGTGATCGTGGCCGCCGTGGTCCTCGCGGTGATCTTCACCCGTCCGGGTGGCTCCGCCAAGAGCGGCGAGGTCTTCCTGCAGTCCGCGAACAGCAGCGGCGAGGACCCGTTCACGGAGTCGACGGCCAGGCAGAGTTCCGCCCCGCCCCCGCCGTCGGCCACCGGCGCGCCCTCCGGTGCCGCCAACGCCGTGCAGGGCGTGGACGGCGGGGCGCCCGGCCTGTACGGCGGCACCAGGCGCACGCCCGCCTGCGACGTCGGGAAGCAGGTCAAGTACCTGCAGGGCGACCCCGCCAAGGAGAGGGCCTTCGCCTCCGTGGCCGGCGTACAGCCGTCCGGCGTGCCCGCCTACCTGCGCTCGCTGACGCCGGTGCAACTGCGCGTGGACACCAGGGTCACCAACCACGGCTACCGCAACGGTGCCCCCACCTCCTACCAGTCGGTGCTCCAGGCGGGCACCGCCGTGCTGGTGGACAGCCACGGTGTGCCCCGCGTGCGCTGTGCCTGCGGCAACCCGCTGACCTCGCCGGTCGCCCAGAAGACGGCGCCGAAGCTGGTGGGCCCGCGCTGGCCGGCGTACCGGCCCTCGAACGTGGTCGTGGTGACGCCCGCGCCGAGGCCCGTCAACGTCTTCGTGCTCTACGACATCCGCCACGACGACTGGATCCACCGGCAGCGCGGCGACCAGGACGGTCGGCACGACCAGAACGCCAAGCCGCCGAGGGTCAAGCACCCCTGGAGCCCGCCACGGTCGCCGTCGCCGTCGCCGCCGTCGTGCCCGCCGGGGTCGAAGCACTGCCCGTCCCCGTCGCCGTCGTGCCCGCCGGGGTCGAAGCACTGCCCGTCCCCGTCGCCGTCGTGCCCGCCGGGCTCGAAGCACTGCCCGTCCCCGTCCGGCAAGCCGAGCCCGTCGGCATCGAAGTCTCCGTCGCCTGCCACGTCCTCGCCGTCGTCCTCGCCGTCCCCGTCGCCGTCCAAGCCCTCGCGGTCGCCGAGCTCGTCGCCCTCGTCCTCCCCGGCCTCGTCGTCGGCGTCGAAGCCGGCGCCGTCCCCTTCCCCGTCCTCGGCCTCCTCGGCCCCTTCGCCCCCGCCGTCGAAGTCCGCCGAGTCGAAGCCGGCGTCGTCGGAGACGTCCTCCGCCGTGCCCGCGTCACCGTCCGCGGGGTCTGCGTCGGCCGTGCCCTCGGGGGAGCGGACCCGGTCGGCCTCGACCGAGCGGCAGACGGCCGCCTCCGTGTCGCCGTCCTCGGTGACCTCCGCTCCGGCCCCGGTGAGCAGCGGGCCGGCCGGCGAGCCGGCGCTCACTCCCACTCGGCAGCAGTCGTGGAGCACGCCCACGGTGTGAGCGGTGGTGGCCGCCGGACGGAGTGAGCATCGCCACTGTGCGCGGTGGGCGAACGCCTCGGGGGACTGACGGGCCCGGCCCGGGGTACGAGGACAGGTGCACCAGCGACGGGCCGGACCCGGCTTTCCGAGAGAGACAGCATGATCAAAGACCTGGGCGGGGATGTGATACCGACTGGCTTCGACGTACCCGTGGAGCCGTTGCGCCGTACCGCGCACTACACGGGCGAGCCCGGCTGCATCGCGCAGGCGCGCGACTTCGCCGCCCGGTTCCTGGAGCAGCTGCGCACCGAGTGGTGCGCGGACGCCGACCGCCGCGCCGGAGGCGAGCTGCTCCTGCTGGTGAGCGAGCTCGTCACCAACGCGGACCGGCACAGCAACGGGCCGTACATCCTGGAACTGGAAGGCACGGACAGCGCGGTCACCGTGTGCGTCTACGACAGCAGTTCCGCCCTGCCCCGCCGCTTCCCCAAGGACCCGGAGCGGGTCGGGCGGCACGGTCTGGAGATCGTGCACGCCCTCGCCTCGGAGCTCACCGCGGAGCGTGTGCCGGTGGGCAAGCGGGTACGCGCCCGCTTCGAACTGGATCGCCGAGGCGGCGACCGCTGAACTCACGACTGTGGCAGCGGCCGCCGAGGCGACGGTCGCGCCGCCGCCTCCGGTTCGTCGGCGCCTTCGCCCCTTCGGGGCCGGGCGGCTCAGGAGCAGCCGAGTTCGCCGAGCATGCCCTCGCGCAGCCGGATGATGATCCGCTTGATCAGCCGGGACACATGCATCTGGGAGCAGCCGAGCCGTTCCCCGATCTCCGCCTGGGTGGCCTCCTCCACGAACCGCAGATGGATGATCTGTCGGTCCCGCTCGCTGAGTTCGGCCATCAGCGGGGCGAGCGCGTGGAAGTCCTCGACGAGCCGCAGTCCCTCCTCCTCCACGCCGATGAAGTCGGCGAGCACCGCCTCGCCGTCCTCCGGCCCGTCACCGGTGAGCGCCGCGTCCAGGGAGGAGGAGTTGTAGCCGTTGGAGGCGAGCTGTGCCTCGACCACCTCTTTCTCGGTGAGGTTCATGAGGGTCGCCAGCTCGGCCACCGTCGGGTCCCGGTCCAGCCGGCTGGACAGCTCCTCGCGTGCCTTGGCCAGCTCCACCCGCAGCTCCTGGAGCCGGCGCGGCACGTGCACCGCCCATGTGGTGTCCCGGAAGAACCGCTTGATCTCACCGACGATGTACGGCAGCGCGAAGGACGTGAACTCCACCTCGCGGGCCAGGTCGAACCGGTCGATGGCCTTGATCAGGCCGATCATGCCGGTCTGGACGATGTCCTCCATGTCGTCACCGCGGCCGCGGAACCGTCCGGCGGCGAACCGCACCAGCGACATGTTCATCTCGATGAGGGTGTTGCGGGCGTACTGGTACTCGTGCGTGCCCTCCTCCAGCTCGGTGAGCCGGTGGAAGAAGTGGCGGGACAGTTCCCGGGCGTCACGTGGTGCGACGGATGCGGGGTCCGCGATTCCAGGCAGTGATCCCTCGCCCGTCCCGTCCTGCTCGGCCCTCTCGATGACCTCTGCCTGCGACCGGATCCCGGCGGTGTTCATTACCTCTCCCACGGTAGTCACGGAATTGCGTCTGCCTAGGCGGTCTCTGTTCTCGTCCGCTCACTGCCGTCCCCCGCCTACCCCCGGCCCGGCGTTTCATGTGCGGCCGTGCGGGGCTTCACGTAGCGGGTACCCGTGGTCACGGATCGCATGCACGCCTCCGTCCCTCTCTGGCGGAAAACGCTCGGTGGCCCGGGCGGCGGGGCCGTTTGGGCCGTTTCCCTCAGGGCGCAATGTCGCCCCCTTGTCCCACGGCCTTCCGCTCCTAGGCTGGCTTGGGTGAGCAACCAGGTGAGCGACGAAGCCCGAGTGATTCCCCTGCGGCCGGGGCCCGCCCGTCTGCCGGCACCCGCGTCCGAGCCCCCGGAGGCCAAGGAGCCGCTGTGGCGGGATCTGGTCGGTGAGGTGCTGCGCCGTGAGCGCCGGGCACAGGGGCGCACCCTCAAGGACGTGGCCGACGCGGCCCGGATCTCGCTGCCCTATCTGTCCGAGGTCGAACGCGGGCGCAAGGAGGCCTCCTCGGAGGTGCTCGCGGCCGCCGCGCACGCCCTCGGCCTGGGCCTCGGCGACCTGCTGTCCCTGACCCACGGCGAGCTGACCCGCCGTACGGCCACGCCCCGCCGCCCGGCGGCCGCACCCCACCGCCCGTACAACGGCCTCTGCCTGGCCGCCTGAGCCCCACGAGGCCGGGTGCCCGGCATTTCGGCCGCCCGGCCCGGCGGCGGAAGTCGTCGGCGTCCCGGCCGATGAGTTTCGCCGCGAGGACCGGTCGACACGGATGACCGTGTTCCCTCGCCCAGGAGGTACTCATGACCACCGACGGTTTCACCACATGTCTCTGGTTCGACGGCCAGGCCGAGGAGGCCGCCGAGTTCTACGTCTCGGTCTTCGAGAACTCCGGCATCGGCCGCGTCGGCCGCTACAACGAGGCCGGGCCCGGTCCGGCCGGGTCCGTGATGGCCGTGGAGTTCACGGCCAACGGCCAGAAGTTCGTCGCGCTCAACGGCGGCCCCCAGTTCAAGTTCAACGAGGCCGTCTCGTTCCAGATCTTCTGCGCCGACCAGGCCGAGATCGACCACTACTGGACCGGGCTCACCGAGGACGGCGGTGAGCCCGGCCCGTGCGGCTGGCTCAAGGACAGGTACGGCGTCTCCTGGCAGGTCGTCTACGACCGGCTGATCGACCTGATCGGCGACCCCGACCCGGAGAAGGCGTCGCGCACCACGAAGGCGATGATGGGCATGGGCAAGCTGGACGTAGCGGCGCTGGAGAAGGCGTACGCGGGGGAGTAGCGACCGCCGGGGCTCCCCGCCCGTCCCCCCTCCCGTCACCCGGCCTCGCTCAGGGTCTCGGCGATCACATGCCCCGCGTACCGTGCCAGGGCCCGGTTGGCGTCCCAGGAGTACGGCAGCTGGATCAGCGCGATCGACAGCGCCCGGCCCCGCCCCCGCGCCACAGCGCGCCGTCGGCGACGGGGCCGGGCGGAAGGCGTCCCGGGCGGAGGCGGGCAGCAGGTTCCAGGCCGCGATCAGGTCCACCGCCGGGTCACCGGCCCCCGCGCAGGCGAAGTCATGTTGGGCGTCGCCGGCGCGGACCGGCTGTCATGGGCGTTCGTCACGGCCCGTGACAGCGCCTCGGCGTCCCCGCTGTCGACGCGATTTTCCGCGGACCAGGGGCTCAGACCCGGTCGGCCGCGATCAGCAGGTACTGGAAGCTGCCGTTGCGATAGGCGTCCAGGAACGTGTCCTCGATGCCGGTGACCAGGTGCTCCGCCTCCCGGCGCAGCTCCCAGTAGGGAATGGTCGCCTCGGTCAGGTCCTCGACGTGGACCGGCACCAGGCGGTGGCGGGCCATCGCCTTGAAGTACTCCGAGCGCGGATGGATGTCGCAGATGTAGTGGGCGTTGATCAGTGACACCTCGCGCGACGCCTGCCCGTAGGTGTCGTTGTAGCAGCCGGTGATCACCACGTAGCGTCCGCCGCGGCGCAGCAGCCGGGCGTGCTCGGCGAACAGCAGGTCCAGCTCGACGTACATGGTGGACTCGTTGTTCCACGACGCCGCGTACGCGCCGGTCTCCAGCCCGGTGTCGAGCATGTTGCGGTGGTGGTGGCGCACCTTGTCGTCGATGCCCCGTGCGCGGGCCTGCTCGTTGGCGAAGGCGGCCTGCTTGGCGGAGATGGTGACGCCGTCGGCGTGGCAGCCGTAGAGCAGATGCGCCACGACGCTGCCGCCGCCCCGGCCGCATCCTGCGTCGAAGACTCGGTCGGCGGGGGAGAGGGGGCCGAGATGCGCGGCGAGCAACTCGGCCTGGGCGTGCTCGAGGCGGTGCAGTTCGGCGGTGATGCGGTCGCGGCGCGCGTGCGGATCGGGATCGTCGAGCACCGACAGGTCGGCCGCGCCGATGCCGTAGTGGTGGTGGTACAGGTCGTCGATCTTGCCGAGTTCGAGGTTGACCGGGTTCTCCTCGGCGTTCCAGTAGTCCGCGACCCGGTTCTGGTAGACGGACTGGGCCGGGACCGGCACGGGCGTGGTCCGGGCGACGGGGGCGGAGGTCAAAGGGGGCTCCTCGTGGCGCAGGTGACGGTGTTCCGGGGGACGGCGGTCACCAGTAGTCGGGCAGGTGGTAGCGGTGGGTGTTGGTGGCGTGCCACTCGTGGTTGCCGGACACCCAGGCGGCGAGCCCCCGGGCGTAGCGCTCCACCAGCGGCGAGGTCGCCGACAGCAGGGCCGACTCCTCCTCGAAGGCCCCCATGATCCGGTTGTGGATCTCGACGGACTTCAGATAGGCGGCCTTCAGCCCGCGCCGTTCCCCGGCGGCGACGACCTGCGGCAGATTGAGGTGCGTGGGGTCGCCGGCCAGCTCCTTGGTGAAGGAGTACAGGTCGTTGACGATCGTGGTGGCGTTGCAGGCGAGCGCGGTGATCCGCTGGATCTCCGGCCGGGCGTAGATCTGCTCGGGCAGCTCGTAGCCGTCCACGGCGTCCACGACGGACAGACAGGGGCGGAAGTTGTTGAACTGCCGCATCACCAGGTACTCCCAGACCTGGGGCATGTACCGCGTCTCCGCCCACGCGGCCTCCGCGAGGTACCCGAGGTGCAGCCGCGCGATGTCGTGGACGAACCGGTCGGTCTGGCTGGGGGTGGCGAAGCCGGCGAAGTCCTGCAGCGCGAAGTGGTACGAGCGCAGCGGCCCGTCGGCCCGCATGCCCCGACGCCACTCCTCCTCCAGCTCCGGGACGCCGTGGTACGGGTCGATCGCCGACTGGGCCATGAGCAGCCGGCCGCCGAGGCCGCGGCGCGCGGCGCCCCGGCCCTCGTCCTCCTCGCAGTAGCAGGAGTCGACGATGTTCTCGGCGAGCAGCAGCTTCCCGGCCGCCGTCAGCCGGTCCAGGTCGAGCGCCCCCGGATGCTGCAGTACGACGGCCCGGCCGAACTGGAAGCCGGAGAAGTCCCCCTTCCAGGCCTCCGGGAACAGGTCCAGGCCGCGGGCCCAGGTCTCGAGCCGGCGGTCCACCTCGGCGGCCTTCACCGGGTCGGCGGGCGCGGCCGGCCGGTGGTGCAGTCCGGGGACGGCGCCGGTGCGCCGGGGTCCGCGCAGGCGCGCGGCGATGTCGGGCGGCCCGGGCAGCGCGTACGACACGGGGGCCGTGTCCAGGGAGCTCTCGGACGTCATCCGGGGAACCGGCCGATCTGCACGTTCTCCAGGATCCCTGCCGCGTCGGGCACCAGGATGGCCAGCGAGTAGTAGGCGGTGACGAGATAGCTGATGATCGCGGCGGAGTCGATGCCCATGAACCGGACGTTCAGCCCCGGCTGGAACTCCTCGGGGATGCCGGTCTGGTACAGGCCGACCACGCCCTGGTCGGCCTCACCGGTGCGCAACGCGACGATGCTCGTGGTGTGGTCGTCGCCGACCGGGATCTTGCCGCACGGGAGGATCGGCACCCCCCGCCAGGCCGGCACGTCATGGCCGTCGACGCTCGCGGTGCCGGGCACCAGGCCGCGCCGGTTGCACTGCCGGAAGAACGCCGCGATCGCCTTGGGATGGGCCAGGAACACCTTGGTCCTGCGCCGCATGGACAGCAGCTCGTCCATGTCGTCCGGCGTCGGAGGCCCCGTGAAGGTGCTGATCCGCTGCCCGTGGTCGACGTTGTGCAGCAGCCCGAACTCCCGGTTGTTGACCAGCTCCCACTCCTGGCGCTCGCGGATCTCCTCGACCGTGAGCCGCAGTTGCTGCTGGGTCTGGTCCATCGGGTCGTTGTAGAGGTCGGCGACCCGGGTGTGCACCCGCAGCACGGCCTGGGTCAGGGACAACTCGTACTCGCGCGGGGCGAGTTCGTAGTCCACGAAGCCACCCGGCAGCGTCGGCTCGCCGACATGGCCGGCCTGCACCGGCACCTGCGCCTCGCCCTTGCGGTTCATCGGCCGCCGCTGCCGCTCGACGTACGCCCGCAGGTGCGCGGCGAGGGACGGCACCCGCTCGGTGAGCTCCCGCACCACCGCCCAGGACAGCGCGAGCACCACGCCCGCCGTCTCCGCCCGCACCGAGGTCAGCCACAGCGGGTCGGACTGGCCCACCGCCTCGTCGCCCATCTGGCCGCCGTCGGTGACGACTCCGATGACCTCCTCGTCACCGTACTTGCCGGCGGTGTAGCGGGTGAACCGGCCGTGCACCACCAGGTAGGCCTCGGTGACCGGCTGGCCGGCCTCGACCAGCACCTGCCCGGCGCGCACCTCCCGGGGCTGGAAACGGCCGGCGATCTCCCGCAGCACGTCCGTGTCCGGGAATCCGCGCAGGACCGGCAGTTCGCAGAGCGTCTCCGGGATGACCCGGACGTCGTCGGCGCCGTTCTGCTCGAAGTGCACCCGGCCGCGCCCCGTGCGCAGCGTCAGACGGCGGTTGACCCGGTAGGCACCGCCCTTGACGTCCACCCACGGCAGGGTCTTCAGCAGCCATCGCGAGGTGATGGCCTGCATCTGCGGTGCGGACTTGTGGGTCGTGGTGAGCCGGCGCGCAGCCCGGGTGCTCAGGCTGGTGAGCCGCCCGTCGGCCGCGGGCCCCGGAGCTGGTTCGTCGACGGCGGAACCGGTTTCGGTGTCCGGAGTGGTCACATTCCCTCCAGCGGAGCTGCGTGCGAACAGGGGTGGCCGGGTCGAGGGGTGGTGAGCCCGATGGTCCTGCACCCGGGCCAAGCCAAACAGTCCTCGTGGGGCACCCGGTACAGCGCGAAGGGGGCGGATCACTCCACGTGGGGGCATAAACCAGTCAAGCGGGGCATCACCGGCGAACCGTGTGCCATCGCGCCGGTGTACTGCGCCGCCCATCAGGTGTTCGCGCGCGCCGGCGTGGTGCGCCCGGGCGCTCAGACCAGGTCGCCGACCAGTACGGCCGCTCCGTCGAACCGGCCCGCCTTGAGGTCGCCGAGCGCCCGTGGGGCCCGCGACAGCGAATAGGGGTGCGTGGTCGCGCGCACCCCGTGCCGGGCGGCGAGTGCGAGGAACTCCCGTGCGTCCGTCCGGGTGTTGGAGGTGACGCTGCGCAGCTCCTTCTCGTAGAACAGCTCGGTCTCGTAGTGCAGCGCCGGTACGTCGGTCAGATGGATGCCGGCCAGGGCCAGCACTCCGCCCCGGTCCAGGGCGCGCAGCGCCACCGGGACCAGGTCGCCGACCGGGGCGAACAGGATCGCGCCGTCCAGCGGCTCCGGCGGCGGCTCGGTCACGTCGTGCGCCGAGGCCGCGCCCAGCTCCAGGGCCAGCCGCCGGCCCGCCGCACTGCGGGTGACCACATGCACCCGGGCGCCCTCGGCGAGCGCCACCTGCGCGCACAGATGGGCGCTGCCGCCGAAGCCGTACAGCCCGAGCCGGCCGCCTTCGGGCAGCGACGTCCGGCGCAGGGCCCGGTGGCCGATGATCCCCGCGCACAGCAGCGGCGCCGCCGCCACGTCGTCCAGGGCGTCCGGCAGCCGGTGGGCGAAGGCGGCCGGCACGGTGGTGTACTCGGCGTATCCGCCGTCGGCGTCCCAGCCGGTGTACTGCGAGCGGGGGCAGAGGTTCTCGGCGCCCCGCGCGCAGTACGCGCACACCCCGCAGGTGCGCCGCAGCCAGGCCACGCCCACCCGGTCGCCGGGCGCGAAGTCCGGCACCGCGGCCCCGGCTCCCACCACCTCGCCGACCACCTCGTGGCCGGGGGTGACCCCGGCACGGTGCACCGGCAGGTCCCCCTCGGCGACATGCAGATCGGTCCGGCACACCCCGCAGGCCCGCACCCGCACCAGCAGTTCGTCCGCGCAGGGTACCGGCACGGGCCGCTCCAGCAGCCGCAAGGGCTGCTCCTCGACCGGTCCCGGCCGCACCACCGACCACGCCCGCATCGTGCCCGTCCTCATCGCAGCGTCGCCTCCCCTCCCAGTGTCCGGCGGGCGCCCGCCTCGGCGCGCGGGCCGACGGCGGGATGGCTAGCGTGAGGTGCGGGAGGCAAGCCTCAGAGGGCGGGGAACCAGCCGTACGGGAGACACACCAGGAGGGCCGCAGCATGGCCGTGCAACCCGAGGGAACGCCCTGTTGGACCGATGCGATGTTCAGCGACGTCGAGGGAGCCGAGCGGTTCTACGGCGACGTCCTCGGCTGGACCTTCGGCGAGTCGTCGGCGGAGTACGGCCACTACACGCAGGCCTACGCACAGGGCAAGGCGGTGGCCGCCGTCGTCCCGCCCATGCCCGGGCAGGAGGGCCCGTCGCAGTGGTGCCTGTACTTCGCCTCCCCGGACGCCGCGGCCACCGCGGAGAGGATCCGGGAGAACGGCGGCGAGGTGCTGATGGAGCCGATGCAGATCGGGGATCTCGGCACGATGTGCCTGGCCCGTGAGCCCAGCGGGGCCGTCTTCGGTGTGTGGCAGGCAGGCGTACACGAGGGCTTCGAAGCGACCGCGACCCCAGGGGCCTACTGCTGGGCCGAGATCTTCACCCGCGAGCCCGAGAAGGCCGACGCCTTCTTCTCCGCCGTCTTCCCGTACCGGATGAAGGACATCGTGGACGACGCGGTGGACTTCCGGATGTTCGACGTCGGCGAGGAGACCGTGCTCGGCCGGATGCGGATGACCGACGACTTCCCGCCCGAGGTGCCCTCCTACATCAACGTCTACTTCACCGTCGACGACTGCGACGAGGCCGTCTCCCGGGCCACCAAGCTCGGCGGCATCCTCCGCTTCGGGCCGATGAGCAGCCCCTTCGGCCGGTTCGCGGCGCTCAGCGACCCGCAGGGGGCGAACTTCTCCGTGATCGACATCGCGACCACCGAGGGCGAGATGCCCGCGGTCGAGGAGGTCTGACCGGTACGGGACGGCGTCCGCCGCGGCCATGGCATGATCGGGCGTATGCGTGAACGTGTGGTGGCCGCGTGCGACGGGGCTTCGAAGGGAAACCCCGGACCGGCCGGATGGGCATGGGTGGTCTCGGACGGCGACGAGCGGACCCCCGCCCGCTGGGAGGCCGGTCCGCTCGGCCGGGCCACCAACAACGTCGCGGAACTCACCGCCCTCGAGCGGCTGCTCACGGCCGTCGAGCCGGACGTGCCGCTGGAGATCCGTATGGACTCCCAGTACGCGATGAAGGCCGTCACGACCTGGCTGCCCGGCTGGAAGCGCAACGGCTGGAAGACCGCGGCCGGCAAGCCCGTCGCCAACCAGGACCTCGTCGTCCGCATCGACGCGCTCCTCGACGGCCGGACGGTCGACTTCCGCTATGTGCCGGCCCACCAGGTCGACGGCGACCCGCTGAACGACTTCGCCGACCGTGCCGCCAGCCATGCCGCATCCGTCCAGGAAGCGGCGGGCAGCGCGCTCGGTTCCCCGGAGCCGCCGCCCTCGCCCGACACCCCGAAGGCGGCGCCCACGCGCAGGAAGGCGCCCCGCCGCACCGGCAGCGCGGCCTCCGCCCGCACCGTCAAGGCGAAGTTCCCCGGCCGCTGCCTGTGCGGCCGCTCCTACGCGGCGGGCGAGTCCATCGCCAAGAACGCACAGGGCTGGGGTCACCTGGAGTGCCGTTCCGCCGGGGCGTGATCCGCCGCTCTCACCCGTCGAAGGTGTAGAACCTGGTGTGGTCCAGCAGATCCGCCGGCCGGACGTCGTTCCACGGCTTCATCGTCTCGCCGAGGTCGACGACGTCGGGCGTGCCGCCCGTGGGCACATAGCTCGCGTCCGGGTGCCGCCGCTGCCACTCGGCCCACAGCTTGTCGACGAAGGCGTGGTGCAGCCAGAAGACCGGGTCGTTGGGGGAGACCCCGGTGGCCATCTGCCCGCCGATCCAGACGTGGACCCGGTTGTGCAGATTGACCCCGCGCCACCCCTCCAGGTGGTTGCGGAAGCCGTCCGAGGCGCTGTTGTACGGCGTCATGTCGTACACCGGTATGGACAGCACCGACTCCACCTCGGCGGGCGTCGGCAGGTCACGCACGGCCGTGCCGAGCGAGCGGCGCAGAAAGGTGCGGCCGTCGACGCGTACGGTGATCGGCCAGTTGCCGGTCGAGGCGGCGAACGGGCCGTCCGTCACCCTGCCGTCCGCGGCGCGCCCGGTGCCGCCGAGGAAGTCCGGCGCCCACAGCGCGGCGCGCACCGTGCGCTCGGTGCTCCAGTCCCAGTACGGCAGCGCGACCGAGGGGTCCACCGACTGCAGCGCCCGCTCGAAGTCGAGCAGGAATCTGCGGTGCCAGGGCAGGAAGGACGGTGAGCGGTGGCCGGTCCGTTCGCCGGTGTCGGTGTCCGACATGATGAAGGCGTTGTGCGTGCGGACGAAGTCGTCGTAGCGTCCGCTGCGCTTGAGCTCGAGGACGGCGGCGACGAAACGGCGCTTCTCGTCGGCGGTCAGGGCGGCCTGGTTCTTGCGTACGGTCATGGTGCGCGATGCTCCGGAAAGTCCTTGCGGCGGCGGTCAGTTGGCGGGGAGGGGCAGCAGCGGTGCGCCCTGCAGCTCGTCCACCGCGGCCCGGGCGACGGCGCGCGGGGTGGGCACCGGGGCGTAGTGGCTGACGACGCTGATCCAGGTGCCGTCGGCGTTGCGCATCACATGCAGCCGGACGCCGTCGACCAACACCTCGTACCCGCCGCCGTGTTCGTGGTGGTGGCCCACGCCGCTCGCCGGACGGCCCTGTATCCGGCGGCCCTTGTAGACCTCGTCGAAGGTCCGCGGCATCGGCGTGGGGTGGTCGTGACCGGCGGCCGTCGCGGCGGGTGCCGCGAGGACGGTGACGCCGGCCGTCGCGGCCAGGGCGGCCGTCGCGGTGAGCGCGCGGCGCCGGGTGATGTCGGGCATACGGGTCCTCCTGGAGGGCGTTTTCCGGTGGTGACGACGCATGCCTATCGGGGGCTTCCGGACGGGGGGAAATCGCCCGTGGCCGGTTGGCCGTGATCAGGACAAGTGGACACATGTCATACAGAGTTGAACCAAGATGATCTTGCCGTGGCCGGCGGGCGACCGATCCCGGAACGGGGAATTCCTTGCCGCGGCGGACCCGTTTCCGGTGATGCTTCCCGTGCGCCGTCCGTCCGGGTGGCCCGCCTCACCACGCCAACCTGACGCGTTCGGACGACCCGGCCGTCCTACTACCCTGCGATTCCATTCATAACGCTGAGTGACCAACAGGGTGTGGGTGAAGGTCGTCCGTGTCGGGGGCGGGCTCGTGCGCAACCGGCGGAACCCCCCGTTCGGGCGCCGGCCCGCCCCTGGGACGGCGACCACCCTGCACGCGCGGTCGTCGGCCCACCGCGGCCGACCGCCGGCCCGTCCCCTCGCCCACCCACACCGAGGGGAACCGTCCATGGCCGTGCCCGCCCCCTTCGATCAGACCTCGTCCGGCTACAGCCTGCGACGCGCCTACTGGCTGGCCCGTGCGGCCGACCTCGCCTACCGGGTGCGCATCGCCGACAGCCGGGACCTGTGGATGATCATTGTCGGGGCGACCGTCGTGTCGACCGGGACCACGCTCGCCTACTCGGCGCTGCCACTCTGATCCTGGGCGCCGTGCCGGCCGGGCAGACCGCATCCGCCAACGGCGCCAACGCCCTGATGCGCACCACCGGCCAGGCCGCCTCCAGCGCCGCCGTCGCCGCCGTCCTGGTGCACCACAGCAGCGTCGTCGGCGGCGCCCCGGTCCCCACCCTGCACGGCTACCTGCTCGCCTTCGCGACGGCGGGCGCCGTTGCCCTGGCCGCCTGCGCCGCCGCCCTGTCCATCCCCGGCGACGGCCCCGCGGACGGCCTCCGGCGCGGTGGGAGGGCCACCCGGGGCACCCGCGACGAGGCGATGGAGGGAGCATGAGGGGGTGAGCACCCCACCCGCACCGGGCGTGTCCGCCCGTCGTGACGCCGAGGCCACCAAGGCGGCCATCCTCAAGGCGGCCCGCCATCTCCTCGCCCGGCAGGCGCACGCCGACATCACGCTCAGGGCGGTCGCCGAACGCGCCGGTGTCAGCCCGCCGCTGATCGTGAAGTACTTCGGCAACAGGGACGCCCTGTTCGCGCGCGTGATGTCCTTCGACACCGACACCGACGCCGACGCCCTGCTGGGCGCCCCGCTGCCCGGCCTCGGCCGGCACATGGTCCGACACGTCCTCGCCAGCCAGCGCGAGCGCGGCGCCGACCCGCTGCTGCGCATCGCCTTCGCCCCGCTGCACGGCGACCACGGCGACATCCTGCGCGCCAACTTCCGCGCCCAGGTGACCGAACGCCTCGCCGCCCGGCTCACCGGTCCCGAGCCGGGCCTGCGCGCCGAACTCGCCGTCGCCGCGCTCGTCGGCCTCGGCGTGATGTACGGCATCGCACGCGGCCCGCATCTGCGCGACACCGACCTCGACACCATCGCCGACCGGTACGGACCGCTCGTGCATGCCCAGTTGACGCCCGGCGCCTGAATCGGGGGCGGCGCCCACACCGGCCGGGCGCGGTCCAGCGGGGAAACCGTCCGGCGGGCGGTCGATCACACGCGCGGCGCCAGGGGGCGGCTTCGCGTCCCCGCTGCTTCGCCCGCCCTGCCTCACCCCGGCGAATGAGCAACACCCGGCCACGGACTTCGGAGCGGTCCGTTCCGCGTGCTCCCGTGCCGGATGACACACTGGCGCCATGGACGAACGCGTAATCGGCAGGTCCGGGCAGTGGGCGTCGGTGATCGGCCTCGGCACATGGCAGCTGGGCGCCGACTGGGGCGACGTGGACGACAAGGAGGCGGAGGCCGTCCTGGAGGCGGCGGCCGAGGCGGGCGTCACCTTCCTCGACACGGCCGACGTCTACGGCGACGGGCGCAGCGAGGAGACCATCGCCACCTTCCTGCGCTCCCGCCCCGACCTGCATGTGCTGGTGGCGACCAAGATGGGCCGCCGGGTCGAGCAGATCCCCGAGAACTACGTCCTGGACAACTTCCGCGCCTGGAACGACCGCTCGCGGCGCAACCTCGGCGTCGACCGGATCGACCTGGTCCAGCTGCACTGCCCGCCCACACCCGTCTACTCCTCCGACGCGGTGTTCGACGCCCTGGACACCCTGGTGGAGGAGGAGCGCATCGCGGCGTACGGGGTGAGCGTGGAGACCTGCGCCGAGGCGCTGACCGCGATCGCCAGGCCGCACGTGGCGAGTGTGCAGATCATCCTCAACCCGTTCCGCATGAAGCCCCTGTACGAGGTGCTCCCCGCCGCCCGGGAAGCCGGCGTCGGCATCATCGCACGCGTGCCGCTGGCCTCCGGGCTGCTCTCCGGCAAGTACACCAAGGACACGGTGTTCGCCGCCAACGACCACCGCACCTACAACCGGCACGGCGAGGCCTTCGACCAGGGCGAGACCTTCTCCGGCGTCGACTACGACACCGGGGTCGAGGCCGCCGCCGAGTTCGCCGCGCTCGCCCCCGAGGGCTACACCCCGGCCCAGCTCGCCCTGCGCTGGATCATCGAGCAGGACGGCGTGACCACGGTGATCCCCGGCGCCCGCAACCCGGAGCAGGCCCGCGCGAACGCGGCCGCCGCCAAGCTGCCGCCGCTGCCGCGAGAGACCGTCACCGCGATCCGCGAGCTGTACGAGCGGCGGATCAAGGACCAGGTCGAACACCGCTGGTAGTCACGGCGGCACCCGTCGTTTGAAGGAACGGCCGCGCGGTTACACGACACCGCATGACGCAGGACGGACGGCGCCGAGGGCGGCACGAGACCGAGGAGGAGCGGGCCGACCGGATGTGGGGTGAACTCATCCAGGAGGTCCGCGTCGCCCAGACGGGCGTGCAGATCCTGTTCGGCTTCCTGCTCACCGTCGTCTTCTATCCGAAGTACGCCACGCTCTCGCACACCAACCAGGTCATCTACATCGTGACGGTCGTCCTGGGCGCCTGCTCGACCGGCGCCCTCATCGGGCCCGTCTCCCTGCACCGCCTGGTCTCCGGCCGCATGGTCAAGCCGCAGGCGGTGCGGCTGGCGTCCCGGATGACCTTGGTCGGCCTGGTGCTGCTGTTCGGCACGATGACGTCGGCGCAGTTGCTGATCCTGCGGGTGGCCACGCGCAACCCGTACGTGCCGTGGCTGGTGACGGCCGTCGTGGCGTGGTACCTGCTGTGCTGGTTCGGCCTGCCCATGTGGGCCCGCCGCAGGTACGCGCCCCACTTTGCGGACCGGGCGGGGCGCCCGCCCGCCGCCTCCGACGGGGGCGGGCGCACGGACGGTCCGTGAGTCCCGGCTTCCCGTCCGACCGATGAGCGGCTCCTGCGGGCGGCCGTTCGGCCCACCCGTACTGCCGGCCGCTCAGCCCGCCGAGAGGATCTCGGCCAACAGCGCGTCCACCGGGACCCGTTCCCGGCCCGGCGGGACGATCCGGTGGGTCTCCCGCAGGAACGCGGCCACCGCGGGCGCCCAGGCGAACACCACCGCGTGGTGCCGTCCGCCGTCCGGCCGGACCTCCCCGAGGAACTCCATGCGCAGCTCCCGCCACGCGCCCGTCGCGACCGGCCGCAGCCGTACGTCGCCGACTCCGACGGGCCGCTCCAGCCCGGCGCCGAGCATCTCCCGGTCCAGCCGCCAGCAGGCCAGCACCCGGCCGTCGTGGCCGAAGGCGGCGGTGACGGCGAACGGGTCGTCGGCGTCGTAACCGAGGTGGGCCAGCACGGGACACCGGCCGGTGCCTTCCGCGCGGAGCTGTACCACCAGCGTCTTGTGCACGAACGTGTTCACGGGCGGGCCTCCGGGCGACGAACAGCTCAGGGCCCCCTGGTACCCCGTGCCGCCGGAGTTGTTCCCCTGTGCGGCCGATTCCCGCCGGTTCCGCGCGGATTCCGGTCTGCGGTGTCTCCCCGGCGACCTGGACCCCCGTTCGGGCGCCGGGTCCCGTGGTCAGCGGAAGGCCTCCCGGAGCGCCGGCAGCAGCGTCTTCGCGGACCAGTCCAGGAACTCCGGCTGTGCGTCGCCGCCGATCTGCACCAGCGCGACCTCCCCGAACCCGGCCTCGGCGTAGGGCCGTACGGCCTCGACGAAGGCGTCCGGGTCGTCGCCGCACGGAATCGAGGCGGCGATGTCGTCCTCGTCCACGAACTGCGTCGCGGCCTCGAAGGCGTCGGGGTGCGGGAGTTCGGCGTTCACCTTCCAGCCGAGCCCGAACCAGCGGAACTGGGAGTGGGCGCGCTTGACCGCTGTGTCCCGGTCGGGGTCGTAGCACACCGGCAGCTGGCCGACCCGGGGCTTGCCGCTGCCGCCGTGCCGGTCGAACGCCTCCAGCAGACCCTGTTTCGGCTCGGTGGCGATGACCAGGTCGGCGAGGTGCCCGGCGAGCTTGCAGGACTGTTCGCCGGAGACGGCGACCCCGATCGGCGGCGGCTGCTCCGGCAGGTCCCACAGCCGGGCCGAGTCCACGTCGTAGTGCTGCCCGTGGTGGGTGACATGACCACCCTCGAACAGCGCGCGGATGATGTCCACGGCCTCCTCGAGCATCTCGTGCCGCACGTCGACCGGAGGCCAGCCGCCGCCCACCACATGCTCGTTCAGGTTCTCACCGGCGCCCAGCCCGAGCCGGAACCTGCCCTCCGAAAGCAGCTGCACGGTGGCCGCCTTCTGCGCCACGATCGCCGGGTGGTAGCGCAGGATCGGGCAGGTCACGTAGGTCATCAGCGGAATCCGCGACGTGGCCTGGGCGGCGGCGCCCAGCACGCTCCACGCGTAGGGGGAGTGGCCCTGCGGGCGCAGCCACGGAAAGTAGTGGTCGGAGATCACCGAGAAGTCGAATCCGGCGTCCTCGGCCCGCACGACATGGTCCACGAGTTCCCGCGGGCCTGCCTGCTCGGTCATCATCGTGTATCCGATTTGCACCATAGGGGGCGAGTCCCCGGGCCGACCGTGCGGAAACGGGCCGTGGGCGCCGTCAGTCCTCCGGCGTGCGAAACGTCCGCAGGAAGGTCGTCAGCGCCAGCCGGTTGGCGGCGTCGCCCCAGGCCGCGGCCGGGGTGGTGAAGCGCAGGGAGAAGCCGGCGCCACCGCCGAGGAGAAAGCCACGCCCGAACGTGTGCACCCGTGCGGCCCCGGTCCCCGCGAGCCACTCCAGGTCGGCGGCCGGGTGGCCCTGGTACGTGGTGGCGCGGACACAGCCGACGCGGTCGTAGCCGGGAAGCCGCCGCAGTCCCGGTTCCACGTCGTCCCGCCAGACGGCGACGGGGTCCGGGCCGACGTGCTCGCTGTGGGTGACGGCGAGGGTGGGGGAGGCACCGTCCCGGCCGAAGGTGACGCGGTAGGCGCCGGCGACGCGGGTGGTGGCCAGCAGCTTCCAGCCGTCGGGCAGGGCCACGGAGAAGCCTTCCGGGGCGGTGTAGGGGCGGTATCCGGCCGGCAGGGCGGACGAGGCGCTCGGCGTGGAGGAAGGCGTGGGAGACGTCGTGCCGGTGCCGGCCGGCGGGGCCGAGACGCTGGGGCGGGACGGGGCCTTGGCGGTGCCGGGACCAGGCAGCTGGTGGGTGGCGGCCAGGACGGCGGCGGCGACGGCGAGCACTGCCAGCGCGGTGCCGACCGCCAGGGCCGTTCTGCCCCGCTCGCGCCCGGCGAGCCGCACCCCCGCGTACGCGCCGCGCAGCCGGGCCACGGGAGCCGGCTGCCGGTCGGCGTCGGCGTCCTCGTCCAGGGCCCGGATCAGCGCCTCCCGGACCACCGGCCGGGTCAGCCGCTCCCGAGAGTTCTTCCGCAGGAGGCCCTGCACGGCCTGGGTCAGCGGGCCCGCGCGCAGCGGGGTGCGCAGCGGCAGCCGGTCCACGGCCTTCAGGGTGGCGTCGGGCCGGCCACGGTCCCGGAACGGCGGCCGACCCTCCACCATCGTGTACAGCAGCGCACCCAGCGCCCACAGATCGGCGGCCGGCCCGATCCGCTCGTCACGGGCCTGTTCCGGCGAGGCGTACGACGGCGCCGTGAGCCGCGGCACCAGGGTCGCGCCGGCCAGCCCGAAGCCGGTGACGACGACCGGTCCGCTGTCCCGGACGAAGACCTGCCCGGGGCTCAGCTCGCCGTGCGTGACGCCCTCGTCGTGTGCGGCCTGCAGCACATCGAGCAGCTCCAGACCGGTACGGGCCGCCCGCACCGGGTTGAACGCACCCTCCCTGTCGAGGAGTTCGCCGAGCGGAGTGCCGTCGATCCACTCGATGACCGTCCACAGGGTGCCCGCCTCCACCACGGCGTCGACGACCTGGGCGATCTGCCCCGGGCAGAGCAGCCGCATCGTCTCGCAGGTCCGGATGACACGGGCCGTGACCCGGCGCGCGGAGTCGTCGTCGGCGGGCTCCGGCAGGACGGTCTGCGCCACCAGGCGGGGCTGCTCCGCCGCCACGTCCTCGGCGTACCACCACAGCCGGTTCGTCTCGCGGGCGAAGACCTCGAGGAGCCGGTACCGTCCGGCGACCAGTTCGTGTGCGGAGACGTGCGCCTTGGTCATGGTCATCCCTCGCTGAGACCCCTGTTTTGTGTCTTACAGAGGTACGTGGAGCGTGCGGGGGTGCGTTCAAAGAATGCGTGACTCGGCGCCGTTCCTGCCTTTCATTCAATTCTTCGAAAGGGCTTGCGACTTTGGGAGGGTCGTGCCCGGTGGTGGTTCGACCTGCGGGTAACCGAGGGTACATTCCCGGCTGCGGCCCCGGCTCACAGCAGCCCGAACCGCTCGGCCCAGCCGGTCAGTTCGCGCGGTGTCGTATTGCCGCCGCAGACCACGAGTCCGATCCGGGCGCCGTCACCGACCCGTGCCACGACCTGCCGGGCCGCCGGCAGCAGACAGCCCGCGGCCGGCTCGGCCCACACCTTGGCGTGCTCGGCGAGGTCCAGCGAGCCCTGTGTCGCCTCCCGGTCGGGGACCACCAGCACCTCTTCGACCAGCGTGGACACATGGTCGTACGTCAGCTGGGACACCGAAGGCGCGCTGAGGGTGGTGACCAGGGACGAAAGGGGCACCGGCACGGGCCCGCCCGCCTCCAGCGCGGCCGACATGGCCTCGGCACCCGCGGTTTCCACACCCCACACGCGCACGCCGGGCCGCCTGGCGGCGAGGGCCGCCGCGATGCCGGAGACCAGCCCGCCGCCGCCGATGCTGACGACGACGTCCGTCAGCTCGTCGTCCGCGTCCTCGGCCAGTTCCAGCCCGACCGTGCCCTGTCCGGCGATCACGACCGGGTCGTCGAACGGGTGGACCAGGGTCAGCCCCTCGTCCCTGAGCCGCGTCACCAGCTGAAACGCGCTGTCCATGCCGTCGGTCAGCCGCACCTGCGCGCCGGCCCGCTCGGCGAGCGCGATGGAGCGCTCGGGCGCGCTCCGGGGCATGACGACGGTCGCCTTCACATCGAGGGCCGCGGCCATCGCCGCGAGGGCGATCCCGTGGTTGCCGCCGCTGACCGCGACCACGCCCGCAGCCCGTTCGGCCTCGCTCAGCGACACCAGCTTCGCGGTCGCCCCGCGCGCCTTGAACGAGCCGGTGCGCTGGAGCAGTTCGAGCTTGGCCGTGACCGGGACGCCGAGCAGCTCGGTCAGGCCCGGACTCGGCACGGTCGGCGTCCGCACGACCTGTCCGGTGATCCGCTCCGCCGCGGCTTCGATCTCCTTGATGCCGATCAACGTGCTCCACCCTTCCGGCGCGGGGGGTGAGAGCCGCGCCGAGGGCACCCTGGCCCGCGGGGACGGCGGCGGTCAACACGGTTTCGACAAGGTGCCTACAGCGCGCGGCCCACCAGGAACTCCAGCAGCCGGAGCAGGTCGCCCGCCGCGCCGGCGGCCGCCGGCGTCCGCGTGAGCAGCGCCCGGGCGGCGGCCGTGTGCGCGCGGGCCTCGGTCAGCGCCGCGGTACGGCCGCCCGCCGCCTCGATCAGCGCGGCGGCCTCGTCCGCCCGGCCCGGCGTGCCCAGCAGCTCCGGCAGCCCGCGCGCCGCCGGTGAGCCGAGCGCGGCCAGCACCGGATACGTCTTCTTGCCCTCCCGCAGATCGCCGCCCACGGGCTTGCCGGTGAGATCCGGATCGCCCCAGATGCCCAGTACGTCGTCGACCAGCTGGAAGGCGACACCGAGCCGCCGTCCGGCCCGGTCCAGCGCGCCGACCGTGGCCTCGTCCGCGCCGCCGAGCAGGGCGCCCAGCGCGACGGCGCAGCCCAGCAGCGCCCCGGTCTTGCCCTCCGCCATCGTCCGGTACTCGTGCGGCATGACCCGCGCCGGGCCGGTGCACGGCCGGGTGGCGAACAGCAGGTCGTCCGCCTGTCCGCGCACGAGGTCGGCGAGGGCCGCCGACAGCAGCCGTACGGCGCCGGCACCCCGCGGCGCGGCCGCCAGGGTCTCCACCGCCAGCGCGAACAGGGCGTCACCGGCGAGCACCGCCGGGCCGGTGCCGTAGGCCTTCCACACGGCGGGGCGGCGGCGCCGGGTCGCGTCGCCGTCCATGATGTCGTCGTGCAGCAGCGAGAAGGCGTGCACCAGCTCCACCGCGACCGCGGCCGGGACGCCGATCCGCCCGTCGGCCCCCGCCGCCTCGGCGCCGAGCACCGCGAGCGCCTGCCGTACGCCCTTGCCCCCGGGCGCGGCGGCGGGTGCCCCGCCCACCTCGCACCAGCCGAAGGAGTACGCGGCCATCTCCGCCACCCACGGATGCAGCCGCCCGACCGCCTCGCGCAGCGCCGGCCGCACCCATTGCCGGCAGCGTTCCAGTACGTCGGGTGTGGATGGCGCGGTTCGTACGGTGGTCACCGGGCGCCCTCCGCGTCGAGGCCGAACTCCTCCTGGGCCCGGGCCACCATCTGCCGGGCGTGCTTCAGGCCGCTCAGCTCCACCGTCCGTGCCAGTTCCCCGAGTTCGGCAGCCGTCTCGGCGCGGTCCCGGCCGAGCCGTGCCCGCGACTTGGCCAGCCCCAGCCGGGCCAGTGCCTCGCCGCGCGGCTCGCTCATCGCGCGGAACTCCGCCAGCGCCAGCTCGTACATCTCCCGGGCCTCGGTGTAACGCCCTGCCCGGTACAGGACGTTGCCGCGCATCTTGTGGTTGTAGGCGAGCGCGCTGGAGAGGTTCATCGCCCGGCAGTCGGCCTCCGCGCGGGACAGCAGTTCCAGCGCCCGCTCGGTGTCCTTGTCGCGCACCGAGAGGATGTCGGCGAGTCCGCGCAGCGCCCAGGCGTGCCCGCGCCGGTCCTCGGCCCGCTCGGCTATCCGCGCCGCCTCCTCGAACAGCGCGTACGCCCGGTCGTGGTCGCCGGTGTTGCGGTGCATCTGCGCGATGCCCTCCAGTGCCCACACCGTGTGCCGGGCCTCGCCCCGCCTGCGCGCCTCGGCCAGCAGCTGCTCGTGCAGCCGTCCCACCGCCGCGTAGTCGCCCTGGATCCGGCCGGTCTCCGCCAGGCCGGCCAGCGAGTAGCCGCGGACCACGACGTCCCCGCCGCGCTCGCCGAGCTCGGCCGCGAGCCCCAGCAGCCGCCAGGCCAGCGGGAAGGCACCGCGCTGCCGGGCGAGGGTGCCGCCGCTCCACAGTGCCCACGCCATCGCGGCGGTGTCGCCGGCCGCGCGGGCGGCGCGGTAGCTGGCCTTCCACGCCCGGTCGGCCTCCTCGACGTGGCCGAGCCGCCGGTGCGCCTCGGCCACGGCGAGCCCGCAGCGGGCCGCCTCGGCGCGGCGCCCGGACCGCTCGGCCTCGCGCAGCTTCTCGGTGCCCTCCGTCAGCACATCGACCAGCGAGGAGTTCACGGACAGGGTGGTCAGGGCGCCCTGGTACTCCGGGGCGAAAGCCTTGCCGTACATGCGTGCCTTCTATACACCCCATGTATACAAGCTATGTATACATGGGGTGTATAGGTGTGTCGGAATACGCCCCGGCCCAAGAGGCCGGGGCGTGTCGGGTCTGTCGCCGATCAAGACGCGGGTACGGCGACGCGGGTTGCCCGTGCGACCCGGATCACGTGTGAAGGTTCAGTGCTGCCGGGCCTTCTGCGGGGTCAGCTCGCTCGGGCGCACCACGACGAAGCCCTCACCCTGGAGCATCAGTTGCACGGCTTCCCCGGAGCCGCCGCGCAGCATCGAGCCGATGGACTGGGAGCGGTGCAGCGAGGTCCGCAGATGCGCGGTCCAGCCGACCACCGCGTCCGTGTCGACATACACCGGTGCCTGCGCCGAGACCGGGATGACCAGCGGGTTGCCGTCGCAGACCAGGCCGAGCCGGCCGTGCCCGCTGAACACGCTGTTGAACAGGCCGCCGCCGGCGATGCCCGAGCCCTTCACGGTGGTGATGTCGTACGACAGCGAGGCGTCGAAGCACAGCACGTTGCGGCCGCCCACCGTGAACCGGTCGCCGGGCTCGACCTCGACGACGAAACAGTTGTGTGCCTCGTGCGCGAACCAGGCCTCGCCCTGGCCGCGCACCGCCATGAGGGGCAGCCCCTCACCGGTGACCGCACGTTTCAGCGTGCCGCCGACGCCCTGCCCCTTGCGCTCGAATGCGAGGCTGCCCCGGTAGGCGACCATCGCGCCCTGGCGGGCGTACATCTCGCCGTCCACCGCGTACTTGATGCACTTGGCGTTCTCGATGGACATGCCCGGCTCCACGGCCGGCTGCACCACGTGGTCACTGGAAAAGAGATCACCCTTCATGCGGGGAATGGTGTCCCGGAGGGTCTCATTCCGCCAAGGCCGCGCAAAGTGGCCGGCCGGTGACCGCGCAGCAGCGTCCGGCAGGTGGCCGCCCTGTCGCCGCACCGCGAAGCCGGCGCCCAGGTGACCGAACGCCGGCCCGAGGTGCCGGCGCGGTGCCCGGGACCGTTCCTCGAGCCGTCCACCACCCGGCGGTGCGGCACCGCCGCGCAGGCGGCCGGAGGGTTCCGGCCGTGAACGTCCCCGGCGGCTACCACCGGGCGGTCTTCGCCCCCTTCCCGCAGAACGCCGGCGTCAGGGCCCCGGCCAGCGCGTCCGACACCTTCCCGTTGTTGGACGTGGTGGCCATCGCCGTGAGACTGCGCGTCCCGTCCTTCGACGCGAAGGCGTACGTGGAGTACCCCTGCACCACCCCCGTGTGCCCGTACACCGAGATTCCGCACGCCAGACGGAGCCGCCGCAGCCCCAGCCCGTAGGCGGCCGGGCCGGTCACCCGTGTGAAGTGCTCCATCTCCTCCAGCCGGGCCCTGGACAGCAGCCTGCCCCCGAGCAGCGCGGAACAGAACGTGTCCAGGTCCCGCGCGCTGGAGACGATCGCCCCCGCGCTCTGCGCCCACGACATGGTCTGGTCGGTGGCGTCGACCAACGGGTCACCCGCCCTGTCCGGGGTGAGGTAGCCATGGGCGTACCTGCCCGGGATCGCCTTCGCGGGAGACACGTAGAACGTGTCCCGCAGCTTCAGCGGCTTGAGGACGCGGTCCTCGTACTCGGTCCGTACGGAGTGCCCGGTGAGCTTCTCGATGAGCATGCCCGCGATCACGAAATCGGTGGCGGAGTGGGAGTACGCGGTGCCGGGCGCGCTGGTGCGGGGCTTCTTCAGGGAGAGGGCGACCAGCTGACGGTAGGTGAAGACCTTGTTCCGCACCGCCTCGAACCCGGGCACGCTGTCGGCGAACATGTCGCCGGCGTAGTCGTGCAGACCGCTGCGCTGACCGAGCACCTGGCGGACGGTGATGCGGTCGTCCGGCAGCAGCCGGGGCAGATAGCGGTTGACCGGCGCGTCCAGCGCCAGCCGGTGCTCGTCGACGAGCTGCAGCAGGACGACGGCCGAGAAGGTCTTGGTGACGCTGCCGGCGCGAAAGCGGTCCCTCGTGCCGACGGCCCGTCCGGTGCCCCGGTCGGCGACGCCGCGGGCCGCCTCGTACGTCCGGCCGTGGTCGTCGAGCCGCGCGGGCGCCCCCGGAGCACCCCGGTCCACCGCGGACCGCAGCGCCGCGGCGAGGCCCGCGGTGTCGGGTGCGGGCGCCGCCGCCGTGGTGCCGGGCGTGGCCCGCGCCGGGACCGCGAGGAGCGACAGCGCGAGCGCACCGAGGGCCGCGCTCCGTCCCGCCGTTGCTGAGACCATCCGGCACCCGCTTTCCGTGAGACGAACCCGTGCGTACCGGCGGCAGCTGATGCGCCGTCTGATGCGACGTCGGTCACATTCCGGCCCTGCAACCTAGGGGATGGCGGCAACGTCTCCACAGTCGACACACAGTTGGTCAGCCAGTGATCACTCTGTGGCGTGCATTCGTAAAGGATTGCCATAGAAGGTTGCGAAATCGATCATTCCGCCTTTACGTGCACATGACTGATCCGTAAGGGTTACGCCCTGGGGCCCGACCAGCCCCCGTGGCGAGCAACCACGCCACGTCTCAAGGCGGTTGGTGATCCCCGCTGCCTCAGAAACGAAGGAACCCTGATCCTTGCGTAGACCGCACATACGCAGCGTCGCCGTCGCCATCGCGGTGACGACCGCTGCCACGGGCCTTGCCGGTACGGCATTCGCGGGTCCCTCGACGGGGGTGGAGCGGTCCTCGGCGTCCACCGGCACGAACGCCACCACGGTGGTCGAGGCGGCACGCACCGCGGCCTTCGCCCACTCCTCGGCGACCGGCGTATCGAAGGGCGACGAACTGCACGCCCAGGACGTCATGCTCGATCCCGAAGGCGCCCGGCACGTCCGCTTCGTCCGCACGCACGACGGCATGCCCGTCCTCGGCGGCGACCTCGTCGTCCACCTCGACCACAAGCTGGCCTACACCGGCGTGACCCGCGCCGCCGGTCACACCGTCGACCCGGCCACCACGCAGGCCAGGCTGACCGCGGGTCAGGCCGCCGCGAAGGCCGCCCGGGCCGCCAAGGGCGAGGCGGGCACCGCCCAGCTCGTCGTCGACGCGCGCGGCGGCTCCTCCGCCCTCGCCTACCAGGTGACCGTGACCGACGACCAGGGCGGCACCCACACCGTCGTCGTCGACGCGGTCACCGGGAAGGTGCGCAGCAACACGCCCGACAGCGACGAGTTCCTGTCGCCGAAGCTGCTCGACAGCCTGCGCAGGCACGGCGAGACCATCGACCCGGCCACCGGCATCGGCTCCGCCTCCCCCGAGGCCGGACTGCTCGGCTCAGGCGTCTCCGGCGCCAGGGCGGGCTACCCGTCGGCCGCCAAGGGCACCGGCAAGACCCTTTTCGTGGGCACCGTCGGCCTGACCACCACACAGACCTCGCGCGGCCACTACCAGCTCAAGGACCCGAGCCGGTACGGCACCGAGACGCGCGACGCCAAGGGCTCGTACACCGAGAAGTTCAGCGCGGGCACCAAGTTCACCAGCACGAGCGACGTGTGGGGCAACGGTAAGACGAGCAACCGTGCCAGCGCCGCGGCCGACGCCCAGTACGGCGTCACCAAGACCCTGGACTTCTACAAGAGCACCTTCGGCCGCAAGGGCATAGCCAACAACAGCAAGGCCGCCCAGGCGATGGTGCACTGGGGCAAGAAGGTCGCCAACGCCTTCTGGGACCCGACCTGCAACTGCATGCTGTACGGCGACGGCGACGGCCAGATGTTCAAGAAGCCGCTCGTCGTCCTCGACGTCACCGGCCACGAGCTGACCCACGGCGTGGTGGACGCGACCGCGAAGCTGGAGCCGACCTACGTCGACTCCGACGGCAACCAGTACGGTGAGCCGGGCGCGCTGAACGAGTCGCTCGCCGACATCTTCGGCTCCAACGTCGAGTTCTACGCCAGGAACGCGAAGGACCCCGGGGACTACCTGATCGGCGAGAAGCTGGGCCTGTCGCAGAAGTTCCTGCGCCGTCTCGACCACCCGTCGCTCGACAAGCTCGAGGGCACCATCGACTACTGGTCGCCGGACACCTACTACACCGAGGTGCACGCCGGTTCCGGTGTCTCCTCGCACGCCTACTACCTCCTCGCGGAGGGCAGTGGCAAGAAGACGATCAACGGGGTGAGCTACAACTCGCCGACGTACGACCACTCCACGGTCAAGGGCATCGGCCGCACCAGGGCCACCGCCATCTTCTACCGTGCTCTCACCCGCTACATGGTCTCCACGACCGACTTCCACGACGCGCGGATCGCGACGCTGAAGGCGGCCAAGGACCTGTACGGCGCGAACAGCACCGAGTACAAGACGGTGGACAAGGCGTGGGCCGCGGTCAACGTCACCGCCGCCAACACGCCGGCCGGCCGTCACTGACGCACGCCGCCGCACCACCGGATGCCCCGCCTCGCGCGGGGCATCCGCATGTCCGGGCCGCCGGAACGCACCGGTACCCTGCGCAAGCGTCCGTACCCGTGTGTCGCCGGCTGGAGGAGCGGATGGCCCCCGACAACCCCGGCGGGACCCGCCGCCCGGAACGGGACACCCGTCGAGGTGCGCGGCGGAGGCAACGGCGCGACCATGACCTGCGTGGGGTGCGCACCTGTGTCCCGGAGGACCCGCAGGCGGCCCGGCGGGTCCCGCCCGCTCCCGGACGCCGCGCCGACCGGCCGGTTCGGGCGCGGCTGCCGCGTCGCCGCCGCCCTGCTCGTTGTCGCCGCGTGCCAGTCCGCGCCCGCCCGGGTGGCCGCCCTCCCCCCGTCCACCGAGCGGGCCTCAGGCGTCGTCACCTGGACGGCGAGTGCCGACCGCCTGGGCGAGGGCACCGCCGGCCAGGACTACCGTCTGATCGTGCACACCAGCGTCGGCGGCGACGATCTGCGCGTCCGCCTGAGCAACGCCTTCGGCGACCGGCCGCTGACGGTGGACGACGTCCACGCCGGTGTGCGCGCCGGAGGCCCCGCCCTGCGGCCCGGCAGCAACCGGCGGCTGACCTTCGGCGGCGCCCGCACGGTCACCGTCCCGGCAGGCGGCACCGCCTGGAGCGACCCCGCGCCCGGCCGGGTGTCCGCCGGCACCGATCTGGCCGTGAGCCTGCACACCCCGGACGCGGCGGGACCGGCGACCGGCCACTGGCTGGCGATGCAGACGTCGTACACCGGCCGGGGCGACCACACCGCCGAGGAGAGCGGCACCGGCTGGACCCGGACGACCAGCGCCTGGTGGTACCTCGATGCCGTGTCCGTACGGCCCTCGCGCCACACCATCGGAGCCGTGGCCGCGCTCGGCGACTCCCTCACCGACGGCTGGCACTCCACCCCGGACACCAACCGCCGCTGGCCCGACTACCTGGCCCGCCGCCTGCACCGGGCCCACGCGGCCCTCCAGGGCGTCGCCGACGAGGGCGTCTCCGGCAACCGGGTGCTCGCGGACGGCGACGGGCAGAGCGCCCTGAACCGGCTGGACCGGGACGTGCTGTCCCTGCCCGGGGTGCGCACCGTGTTCCTCTTCGAAGGGGTCAACGACCTCAAGGCGCACACCGGGGTCCGTGCGCGGGACCTGATCGCCGGCTACCGGAAGATCGTCGGACGGGTGCACGCGGCGGGGAAGTGCGTGGTCGCCGCCACCATCGGCCCGTTCGAGGGCCGGGCCGAACGGGACCCGGGCGCCGACGCCGTACGCCGGCAGGTGAACCGATTCATCCGCACCGGAGGGGAGTTCGACGCCGTGACCGACTTCGACCGCGTCCTGCGCCGCCCGCACGCTCCCGCCCTGTTGCGGCCGGCCTTCGACGACGGTGACCATCTGCACCTCGACGACAGGGGCATGCGGGCGCTGGCCGGCGCCGTCCGACCGGGCAGCCTCGACTGTGCCCGCCGACCGCACCGGCGGACGGTTCACCCCGGGGCCGGTCGGCCCCGGCGCGATCAGCCCCCGGCGATGGGCGAGCGCCACCGCCGCCGTACGGCTCGCGGCACCCAGCTTGGCCAAGCGGCGCACTGAACGCGATCTCTGACACGCCCCCCCGTCGTGACACGCAGGACCGACAGTACGCCTTCAGCACAAAAGGACCGCAACGCCGTCAGGGGGCGCCGGGAACCGCGCGGCGAATCACCCGCAGCCGCCGACGCGGAGAACCACTCGTCCCGGTGGGCACTCAACCCCCCAGCGTGTCCGCCCAGTCGACCGGCACCCGCCCAGCCGGGCCCGGCACGGGCTGGTCCGTGGGATGACTGACGGGCGGCGCGAGTTCGGGCCCCGCCGCGTACAGCTCGTCCGTCGTGTAGTTCCAGAACCACTCCTCACCCGGCTCGAAGCTCCGGATCACCGGATGCCCCGTGGCGTGGTAGTGCGCGGTCGCGTGCCTGGCAGGGGAGTCGTCGCAACACCCGATGTGCCCGCACTGCGCGCACCGGCGCAGGTGGAACCACCAGCCGCCGGCCTCCTCGCACTCCACACATCCCGGACCGCTGGGCGGGACGCCCGGGTCGATTCCGTCGACGGTGCTCATACGGTTTCCTCCACTACCTCCGGCACCTCCGCGGTCAGCGGCAGCAGCACCTGGAAGCGGGTGTCACCGGGCACCGAGTCGACGCGCAGGCTGCCGTGGTGCTTGTTGACGACGATCCGCCAGGAGATGTCCAGGCCGAGCCCGGTGCCCTCGCCGACCGGTTTGGTGGTGAAGAACGGGTCGAAGATCCGGTCCTTGATCTCCGGCGGGACACCGGGCCCGGTGTCCCGGAACTCGACGAGCAGCCGCTCGTGGTCGAGCGCGGTCCGCACCGTCAACGTGCCTGCGCCGCCCGCTCCGTTGACGGCGGACACCGCGTTGTCGATCAGGTTGGTCCACACCTGGTTCAGCTCGGCCGGGTAGGCGGGCACCGGCGGGAGCGTGCGGTCGTACTCCTTCACGACCTTGATGCCGGCACCGATCTTGCCGGACAGCATCAGCAGCGTGCTGTCGAGCAGTTCGTGCACGTCCACCACCCGGTAGGGGGCCCGGTCCAGCTGGGAGTACTGCTTGGCTGCGTCGACGAGATGCGAGATCCGGGTGGTGGAGTCCTCGATCTCGTTCATCAACAACTCTGTCTCGACGGTGTAGTTGAGCCAGCCGACGGCTCCCGGCAGGATCTCGGGGTCCACGGCCGCCGCGACCTGCTCCAGCCAGTCGACGTCGAGCCCGGCCTGCACGAACGTCGGTGCCAGCTGCCAGGCCTGGCCGATGCCGCGGTCCTCCAGCCAGTCGGTGAGCAGGTCCTCCCGGTCGGCGGCCTCCAGCGGAGTGAGCACGGGCGCCTTGGCGACCCGTTCGGCGGTGCGCTCCTGGATCTCGATCAGGCTCGCCAACGCGTCACGGGAGAAGGGCCCTTCGGCGATCACGGCGAGCTTGCGCCGCATCTTGGCCACCCGTTCGCGCAGGGTCGCGGTGGCGCGGACCGCTGCCGCCGCCGGGTTGTTCAGCTCGTGCGTGAGCCCGGCCGACAGCGAGCCGAGCGCCAGCAGCCGCTCCCGCTGACCGATCGCCGCCTGGGTGTTCTTCGAGCCGAAGAACAGGCCCTCCAGCAGGTGCACGGCCATCGGGAACCACTCGGTCATGACGTCGGCGAAGATGTCCGCCGGCAGCACGAAGAACCGCGTCGGCCCGGTCACCCGCATCGAGTTGTTGTAGACCTGCCGCACCCGGTCGCCGAGGTAGGCCTGCATCGCGCCCGCGTACACTCCGCGCTGCGAGGTGCGGGCGACCTCCACGTCGTCGCCGCCGACCCGGCGGGAGAGCACGACCGTGCCCTCGATCATCACGAAGAAGCAGGTCGCCGGGTCGCCCTCGGTGTACACCGGGCCCGGCTCGAACAGCTCCACCCGGCCCTCGCTGCACAGGCGCCCGAGCTGTTCCGGGCTCAGCTTCTCGAAGAGGAACAGCGAGCTGATCTCCTTCGGGCTGCACGGCATGATTCGCCCACTCATGGCTGCTCCTGATCGTTCATGACTGTTCCAGATACCGGTGGACGAGCATCACGGCCATGGCTCCCTCGCCGACGGCGGACGCGACGCGCTTTGCGGACTCGGCGCGGGCGTCACCGGCCACGAACACACCGGGGACGCTGGTCTCCAGGTGGTACGGCGGCCGGTCCAGCTCCCAGCCGGGCGGTGGGTGCCCGTCGGCGGTCAGATCGGGCCCGGCCAGGATGAACCCGCGCTCGTCGCGCAGCACCGCGTCGCCCAGCCAGTCCGTCAGCGGAGCGGCGCCGATGAACACGAACATCCACTGCGCGTCGACCCGTTCGGTCTCCCCGGTCACCGTGTGACGCAGTGTCAGCTGCTCCAGATGGTCCGAGCCGTGCGCCGCGTCCACGACGGTGTGCGGCCGCACCGAGATGTTCGGTGCCTCGTCGATCTGCTGGATCAGGTAGTGCGACATCGAGGCCGACAGGTCGGGGCCGCGTACCAGCAGTGTCACCGACTTGGCGCCCCGGGACAGGTACATCGCCGCCTGCCCCGCCGAGTTGGCGCCGCCCACGATGTACACGTCCTGCCCCTGGCAGGAGGCGGCCTCGGTCAGCGCGGAGCCGTAGAACACCCCGCAGCCGGTGAGGTCGGTGCAGCCGGCGGCCTCCAGCTGCCGGTACTGCACGCCCGTCGCGAGGATCACGCTGTGCGCGGCGATCGCCGTACCGTCCGCGAACCGTACGATCCGGGCCGCGCCGCTGACCTCCAGTGCCGTCACCTCGCGTGCGGTCAGGATCTCCGCGCCGAACTTGGCGGCCTGCCGGCGTGCCCGGTCGGTGAGCTGGGCGCCGGAGATGCCGTCGGGGAAGCCGAGGTAGTTCTCGATCCGGGAGCTCTGCCCGGCCTGCCCCCCGGTGGCCGACCGCTCCACCAGCACGGTCCTGAGCCCCTCGGAAGCCCCGTACACGGCGGCTCCGAGCCCGGCGGGGCCGCCGCCGATCACGATCAGGTCGTAGAAGTCGGCCGTCGGGGTCGTCGCCAGGCCCACCCGTGCCGCAAGCTCGGGCGCGTCGGGCTCGACCAGGGTGCCGCCGTCCGGCGTGATCACCAGCGGCAGCCTCCGGCCGTCCGCTCCGGCGGCCGCCAGCAGCCGCCGGCCCTCCGGCTCCTCGACGGAGTACCAGCGGTAGGGCACCTGGTTGCGGGCCAGGAACTCGCGCACGTTCGACGACCGGGCGGACCAGCGGTGCCCGACGACCTTGGTGCTGGGCACGGGCCGGTAGGCGCTGCTGCGCCAGGCGTCCAGCAGGTCGTCCAGGACCGGATAGAGCTTCTCCTCGGGCGGGTCCCAGGGCTTGAGCAGATAGTGGTCCAGGTCGACGACGTTGATCGCGTCGATCGCCGCGTTGGTGTCCGCGTACGCGGTGAGCAGCACCCGCCGCGCGCCCGGATAGACGTCCAGCGCCAGCTCCAGGAACTCGATGCCGTTCATCTGCGGCATCCGGTAGTCGGCCAGGATCACCGCCACCAGGTCGCCGCGCAGCTTCAGCTCCCGCAGTGCCTCCAGGGCGGACTCCCCGGACTCGGCACGCACGATCCGGTACGACTCGCCGTAGCGTCGCCGCAGATCGCGGGCGACGGCACGGGAGACACCCGGGTCGTCGTCCACGGTCAGGATGACGGTCCGCGCTGTGTCGGCGGCCTGTGCCATACGTCTCCCACCCCGAGCTTCGGTACCACGGAACGGTGTCGTGGCGACCACCGCACCGGTTCCCTGCCATCGTATGTTCGATCGCCCCGGTTCGCCCCGGGACAAGGAGGAGAGCCCGCCCGGCCCCCTCGCCGCTCCCCGGGCACGCGGAACTCGTCGCCCTCGGGACCGAAAGAGACCACCCGTGCGCGCCCGTGCCCGATAGTGGGCATCAGCGGCACGACAGCGGCGACGACGAGGGGATCACGCATGACACGCCCGATCACGGCAGGGGTGGACGGCACCGAGGAGAGTCTGGCCGCGCTGGACTGGGCCTGCCGGGAGGCCGTACGCCGTGGGCTGGGCCTGCGCGTGGTGCACGCCTGGCGCTACGCCGAGTCGCTCGCCACCGCCGACCGGGACACCCAGCACGGATGGGTGTCGCAGGGCATCGCCGAGGCGGGGCGGGCCGCCTGCGAGCGGCATCCGGAGCTCGCGGTGAGCGTCGACGTCGTCGAGGGCGACCCCGTGCACGCGCTGGCCCGTGCGGCCAAGGAGGCCGAGATGCTGGTGCTGGGCTCGCGCGGGCACGGGCCCGTCCTCGGGTTCCTGCTGGGCTCGGTCGGCCAGCAGGTGATCGCCGAGGTCACCCGGCCGGTGGTCCTGGTGCGCGCCGGGGACCGGCCGGCGGCGGAGGCCGCCGGCCGGGACGTCGTGGTCGGCCAGCACGGCGGCCCCGAGGACAGCGCGGCCGTGCTGCGGTTCGCGTTCGAGACGGCGGCGGCCCGTGGTGCGGCCGTCCGGGCCGTACGCGCGTGGACCCTGCCGCCGGTGTTCGCCTACAGCCCCGGCTCGCTCAAGCTCCTCGACGAAGCGGGCGGCCTCGAACCGTACGAGAGGCAGGCGCTCACGGAGGCGCTGCGGCCGTGGCGGGAGCGGTTCCCCGAAGTGCCCGTCGCCGAGCAGGTCGAGATGGGCAGCGCGGGCCAGGTGCTGCTGTCGGTGGCCGGCCGGGCCCAGCTGATGGTCGTCGGGCGCCGCGCGCACCGCAGTGCCGTGGGCGCGCGGGTCGGCTCGGTCGCGCACGGGGTGCTGCACCACGCCGAGTGCCCGGTCGCCGTGGTCCCGCACGACTGAGCTATTCGGCGTCGGCCGGCTCCAGACCGGCCCGCGCCTTGGGCAGGACGTTCTCGATGTAGTCCTTCACAGCGGTGTCGAGGCCCATGTCGTGCTGGGCGCGCTCGCACAGGTACCAGCGGTGCTCGAGGAGTTCGTGGTAGATCTCGGCCGGGTCCATCGAGCCGCGCAGCTCGGGCGGTACGGCCCGCACGGTGGGCCGGAACACGTCCCGCACCCAGCGGTGGGCCAGCACCTCGGGACGGGCGGCAAGGGGGTCCCCCGGGGCGTAGTCGTCCTGCGTGGCCATCCAGCTCTCCAGGTCGTTCAGGAGCCTGCGCGCCTGGTTCTCCTCGGCGTCCAGACCGGTCAGCCTGAGCAGCTGGCGCTGGTGGTGGCCGGCGTCGACCACCTTCGGCACGAAGGTGACGCTGTCGCCGTTGGAGGAGTGCTCGATCTGCATCTCGGCCACGTCGAAACCGAGGTCGTTCAGGCGGCGGATCCGGCGTTCGATGTAGTGGTACTTGCCCGCCGGGTACACCGAGGTGCGGGTCAGCTCCTGCCACAGGCCCTGGTACCGGGTGCAGATCTCGTGCCCGAACTCCACCGGGTCGACGGAGGGGTGCAGCGCGCCGGACGCCTCCAGGTCCAGCAGCTCGCCGCTGATGTTCACCCGGGCCAGGTCGAGGTCGTACTCCCGCTGTCCCGGGCTCAGCCGGGGGTGCAGGTCGCCGGTCTCGGCGTCGACCAGATAGGCGGCGTAGGCACCCGCGTCCCGCCGGAACAGCGTGTTCGACAGGGAGCAGTCGCCCCACGCGAAACCGGCCAGGTGCAGGCGGACCAGCAGCACGGCGAGGGCGTCCATCAGCCGGTGCATGGTCGCCGGACGCATGGTCGTCTCGAACATCGAGCGGTACGGCATCGAGCCGCGCAGATGCCGGGTGACCAGGACCGGTTCCAGTGGTTCGCCCGCGCGGTCGGTGCGGCCCGTGACCACGGCGAGCGGGTCGACGGCCGGGATGCCGAGCCGGTCGAGGTCGCGCAGCAGCTCGTACTCGCGCAGCGCGGGCCGCTCGGCCAGCTCCTTGACGGCGATCACCTCGTCCCCGGCGTGCGCGTATCGCACGACGTGCCGGGAGATGCCCCTCGGCAGTGGCACGAGGTACTCCTCGGGCCACTCCTCCAGGGGCACGTCCCAGGGAAGGGCGAGCAGGAGCGCGGGGTGCTCCGGGTTCGTGGCGCTGATGTGCAAGGCCATGGCAGGAACCCTACGGCCCCGCGCGGCTGTTCTAGGAGGCCCGGTCCAGCGCTTGCTCGGCCGCCGCGCGCACCGGGCCCCGGTGGACCGGCCCGTGGCCGGGCAGCAGGGTGTCGCCGTCGAGCGCGCCGATCAGCCGCAGTGAGGCCACGGCGCGGGCGCGCTCGTGGTGGAAGAAGTCCAGGAGCATCTGGGGGCCCTTGATCCGCGAGGTCGCGTGTCCGGTGGCCAGGGCGTCGCCGGAGATCACGATGCCCGCCTGAGGCAGGTGGTAGACGCAGTGGCCGTCGGTGTGGCCCGGCGTGTGCACGGGCACGGGGCGGCCGGGCAGGTCGAGCGGGCCCTCGGCCGGGAACGGCTCGGGCGCGGTGACCGGGTTGTGCCGGGTGCCGCCGACCTTGATCACGTGCCGTGCCCACGGGACGACACCGGGCCGCCAGGCGTTGCGCACCACGTCCCCGATGGTGGCCTGCTGGAGGAAGTCCCGTCGCGCGTGCGGCACTTCGGCGGGGTGCAGATAGACGGGGATGTCGTGGGCGGCGCGCAGGTACTCGGCCGAGCCCAGATGGTCGTTGTGGGCGTGGGTGATCAGCACGGCGGCCACCGCCTCCGGTGAACTGCCCACCTCGGCGAGCGAGTCCAAAAGCCCCTGGCGGTCCCCCGGATACCCGGTGTCCACCAGCGTGACGGCGTCCCCGTCCTTCAGGATCACCCAGTTGACGTGGTTGCCGTGCACCAGAAAGGTGCCGTCGGCGACCTGGTGTACCTCTGTCCGCATGATCTCCCCGAGCCCTGTGCGGCCGATCGTCGGGGACAGCCAACCAGATGTGCCGGCACTCCGCAGCACCCCGCACCCGCCGGCCCGCGTCACCGCACGCCCTGCGGCCGGAACTGGATGCTGATGCGAGGCCCCGCGGCCCGGGTGGTCTTCGGTACGCAGTGCTCCCAGGTCCGCTGGCAGGAGCCGCCCATCACGATCAGGTCGCCGTGCCCGAGCGGTCGGCGCACCGTCGCACCGCCCCCGCCGGCCGGACGCAGCAGCAGGTCCCGGGGCGCGCCGACCGAGAGGATCGCGACCATCGTGTCCTCGCGGGCGCCCCGCCCGAGCCGGTCCCCGTGCCAGGCCACGCTGTCCCGGCCGTCACGGTACAAGCACAGTCCGGCCGTGGTGAACGGCTCGCCCAGCTCCTCGGCGTAGTGCCGGGACAACGCGTCGCGCGCCTCGTCCAGCACCGGATCGGGCAGCGGGTCGCGCGAGCCGTAGAAGGCCAGCAGGCGCGGTACGGCGACCATGTTGTCGTACATCTTGCGGCGCTCCGCGCGCCAGGGGACGTCCGCCGCGAGCTTCTCGAACAGCGCGTCGGCGCCGCTCAGCCACCCCGGAAGCACGTCGATCCAGGCGCCGGCGCCCAGTTCGGTCCGGCGCAGCCCGTCCAGTGGGCCGAGCCGCAGCTCGTCGGTCTGGTCGAACAGGGAGCCCTGAAGGTGCGTGGACATGAGCCCAGCGTACTCCCGAATCGAAAATGTGTTCCCTTGATTGACAGGCCCTTTCGATACATCGGTGTATCGGATACATTCACGTATCGAACGGAGGCGAGCCCCGATGGACGAGACAGGCCCACGTGTCACCCGGCGCCGGGTGCGGACCCGCGCGCGACTGCTCGACGCCGCGTTCCGGGTGTTCGCCGCCAAGGGGTTCGGCCGGGTCTCGATCGAGGAGGTCTGCGAGGCGGCCGGCTTCAGCCGCGGCGCCTTCTACTCGAACTTCGCGACGCTGGACGAGCTGTTCTTCGCCCTGTACCAGGAGCGCGCGGACCTCATCGCCTCCCAGGTGGCCGAGGCCCTCGCCCAGGACGGACCCGGACTCGACGTGCCGGCCGCCGTGGACAGGGTCACCGAGGTGCTCCTGCTGGACGTCGACTGGCTGCTGGTGAAGACCGACTTCCTGGTGCACGCGGCTCGTGACCCCGAGGTCGCCCGGGCCCTCCTCGACCACCGGGCCCGGCTCCGGGAGGCGATCGCCGACCGGCTGTTCCGGGCCCGCGGCGACACCGGTCCGCGCGCCGTGCCGGGAGACGCGGACGGCGCCGCGCACGCCGTGGTCGCCGCCTACGACGGCGTCACCGTCCAGCTGCTGCTGGACAAGGACGTGGATGCCGCCAGGGTCTGGCTCAAACAGCTGCTCACCGCCCTCCTCACGGAAGGACACAGTCACGATGGACGCTGACGTCATCGTCGTCGGAGCGGGCCTCGCCGGCCTGGTCGCGGCGCACGAGCTCACCAGCCGGGGCCGCCGGGTCGCCCTGGTCGACCAGGAGAACGCGGCCAACCTCGGCGGACAGGCGTTCTGGTCCTTCGGCGGGCTCTTCCTGGTCGGCTCCCCGGAGCAGCGCCGCCTCGGCATCAAGGACTCCTTCGAGCTGGCCTGGAACGACTGGCAGGGCAGCGCCCGGTTCGACCGGCTGGACGACGAGGACTCCTGGGCGGTGCGCTGGGCCCGCTCCTACGTCGAGTTCGCGGCCGGCGAGAAGCGGTCCTGGCTCCGGGGCCACGGCATCGAGCTGCTGCCGACCGTCGGCTGGGCCGAGCGCGGCGACCTCAGGGCGGACGGCCACGGCAACTCCGTACCCCGCTTCCACATCGCGTGGGGCACGGGCACCGGCGTGGTCGAACCCTTCGTGGAGTACGCCCGCCGGGCCGCCCGGGACGGGCTGCTCACCTTCCACCACCGCCACCGGGTCGACGAACTGGTCATCGAGAACGGCACCGCACGCGGGGTGCGCGGCACCGTCCTCGCCGAGGACCGCTCGCCGCGCGGCGTCGCCTCCAACCGCGACCGCGTCGGCGACTTCGAACTCACCGCCCAGGCCGTCGTCGTCACCACCGGCGGCATCGGCGCCGACCACGACCTCGTGCGCCGCTACTGGCCCGCCCGGCTCGGCACCCCGCCCGCCGGGATGGTCACCGGGGTCCCGGCCTACGTCGACGGCCGCATGCTCGACATCAGCGCCGAGGCCGGCGTCCGGCTGGTCAACCGGGACCGCATGTGGCACTACACCGAGGGCCTGCAGAACTGGGACCCGATCTGGCCCGGCCACGGCATCCGCATCCTGCCCGGCCCGTCCTCCATCTGGCTCGACGCCCTCGGCCGCCGACTGCCCGACCCCTGCCTGCCGGGCTACGACACCCTCAACACCCTCAAATACCTGCGGACCACCGAGGACATAGCGGGCTACGACCACTCGTGGTTCATCCTCACCCGGAAGATCATCGAGAAGGAGTTCGCGCTCTCCGGCTCCGAGCAGAATCCCGACATCACCGCCAAGGACCGCAAGGCCGTGCTGCTCGACCGGCTGCTCGGCAGCGGCGCGCCCGCACCGGTGCAGGCCTTCGTCGACAGGGGCGCCGACTTCGTGACCGCGCGCAGCCTGGAGGAGCTGGTCGGCAGGATGAACGCGCTGACCGACGAACCGCTGCTGGACGCCGCCGAGGTGCGCCGCCAGATCGAGGCCCGCGACCTGCAGATGGCCAACCCGTACAGCAAGGACGCCCAGGTCCAGGGCATCCGCAACGCCCGCCGCTACATCGGGGACCGCCTCGGCCGCGTCGCCACGCCGCACCGCATCCTCGACCCCGCCGCGGGCCCCCTCATCGGCGTCCGGCTGCACATGCTGACCCGCAAGACCCTCGGCGGCATCCAGACCGACCTCGACTCCCGCGCCCTCGGCGCCGACGGCACGCCGATCGAGGGGCTCTACGCGGCCGGCGAGGTGGCCGGCTTCGGTGGCGGCGGTGTGCACGGCTACAACGCGCTGGAGGGCACCTTCCTCGGCGGCTGCCTGTTCTCCGGGCGGGCCGCGGGCCGGCACGCGGCCGCGCACACGGGCTGACGTCTCACTCCGCCGGCAACTCCGCGAGGACCCGGGCACGACTCTCCTCGGGCGTCTTCGACGCCGTGAGCAGGTTCACCGGGCCCTCGCGGGCCGCCCTGAGCCCGTCGAGCAGCTCGACGGCATCGGGAGCGGCCGGTTCGGCCTCGTAGCGGCGGCGGAACTCCTCGTACGATCCGCCGCCGTGGAACCATTTGCGCAGCTCGGTGGGGGGTGTGAGGCCCCTGGGCCAGGCGTCGACGTCCGCCTCCTGCGTGGCCGGGCCGCTGGCCACAGCCGGTCGACCAGCACGCGCAGGCCGTCGCCGGGCTCCGGCGGCTCGTAGATCCGGCGCACCCGCACGCTCACGGTCGTCACTCCCTTCCGGCCGGCGGACGGTGCCGCGAGCCTGACGCGCCGGAGCACCGGGCCGCCCGGCGGCGAGACTTGACCAGAATGAAAGGGAGCCCGGTACACCCGCGCGTCTAGTCTGTCGGTCCAGCCGATCACCGCCACCCCCCCGAGGAGCGCTCGTGACGCCACCCCCCGGACAGCCTGCCCGCCGCCGCACCGCCGTCCTGCGCCGCGAGGCGGTCCTCGCCGCGGTCCCGGTCGCCGTGGCGGCGCTGATCGGCGCCGCCGGACCCACGGCGCCGGTGGCCGGCGCGCCCGGCGCGGGCGACCCCTACTTCCCGCTCAGCGGCAACGGCGGCTACCACGTCCGGCACTACGACCTGACGATCCGTTACGACACCTCCTCCAGGCACCTCGACGGCACGGCCGTGCTCGCCGCCCGCGCTGCCCAGAACCTCGGCCGCTTCGACCTCGACCTGACAGGCCTGAAGGTCACCCGCGTCGCCGTCGACGGCGCCCCTGCGGCCTTCCGGCGCACCGGCCAGGAACTCGTCGTCACCCCGCGCCGTACCCTGCGCACCGGCCGGGACTTCCGGGTCGCCGTCGCCTACAACGGCACCCCGGAACCGGTCACCGACCCCGACGGCAGCCCCGACGGCTGGATACCCACCGACGACGGCGCGTTCGTCGCCGGCGAGCCGCAGGGTGCGATGACCTGGTTCCCGGCGAACGCACACCCGAAGGACAAGTCGTCGTACGACATGACCATCACCGTCCCCCGGGGACGCACGGCCGTCGCCAACGGCGTCCTGCTCGGACAGCGCACCGCGCACGGCCGTACGACCTTCCGCTGGCGCGAGACCCAGCCGATGGCCGCCTACCTGGCCACCGCCACCGTCGGCACGTTCAAGGTCGAGCAGTTCACCACCCACGACGGCATCCGCGTCTACAACGCCGTCGACCCGCGCGAGGCGGCCGCAGCCGCACCGGTGCTGAAGAAGCTGCCGTCCGTACTCGCCTGGGAGAGCAGGCTGTTCGGGCCGTACCCCTTCCGCTCGGCCGGGTCGGTCGTCGACCACGCCCCGGACGTCGGCTACGCCCTGGAGACCCAGACCCGGCCGCTGTACGACTCCGCACCCGACATCGGCACCCTCGTCCACGAGAGCGCCCACCAGTGGTTCGGCGACTCCGTCTCCCTGACGGCCTGGAAGGACATCTGGCTCAACGAGGGCTTCGCCACCTACGCCGAGTGGCTGTACGCCGAGCAGCACGGCGGCGACAGCGCCCAGAAGACCTTCGACGCCCTCTACGCCCGCCCGGCGAGCGACCACCTGTGGGCCTTCCCACCCGGCGACCCGGGCAGCGGCCGGTACATCTTCGACGCGCCCGTCTACGCCCGCGGCGCCATGGCCCTGCACGAACTGCGCCGCGCCGTCGGCGACCGGGACTTCTTCCGGATCCTGCGCGCCTGGGCGGCCGGACACCGCCACGGCCACGGTACGACGGCACAGTTCGAGCGGCTGGCCGAGCACGTCTCGGGCAAACGGCTCGCCGGACTGTTCCACACCTGGCTGTTCACGAAGGGCAAGCCGAACAGCGCCTGAAACCTGACCGGTTCCACACAAGTGCCGGCCAGGATCGGCGCCATGGTCCGTCGCGCAGCCGCCGTCACGCTCCGCCGAGACACGCCGGCCGACGCGTCCACCGAGCGTCCCGGGCGCCTAGGATCCGAACTCGTGTGCGCACATGTGCTGGTCGCCGAGGACGACGAGAAGCAGGCCGAACTGATCCGCCGCTCCCTGCTGGCCGAGGGACACACGGCCACGGTGGTGCACGACGGCGCCGCCGCGCTGGACGCCGCCCGGAGCATCCGGCCCGACCTCGTCGTCCTGGACCTGATGCTGCCGGTCGTCGACGGCTTCGAGGTGTGCCGGGCGCTGCGCCGCGGCACGGACCCCGAGACACCGGTCGTCATGCTCACCGCCCGCTCCGCCGAGGACGACGTGCTGCTCGGCCTCGAACTCGGCGCCGACGACTACATGACCAAGCCGTACAGCCCGCGCGAGCTGATGGCCCGCATCCGCACGGTGCTCCGGCGCAGCGGGCGCGGCACGGGCGCCCGGGAGGGCGACCCCGCCGTCCGGGCCGCCGGGATCAGCGTCGACCCGGTACGGCACGAGGTGCGCTGCGCGGGGGCCCCGGTGGACTGCACGCCCGCCGAGTTCCAGATCCTGCTGGCCATGGCGGCGGAGCCGGAACGAGTGTTCACCCGGCGGCAGTTGCTGCAGTGCACCCGCGGCTTCGACCGGTCCTCCACCGAGCGGGCCGTCGACGTGCACATCATGAACCTGCGCCGCAAGATCGAGGCCGACCCGCGCCGTCCGACCAGGCTGCTGACGGTGTTCGGCGTCGGCTACAAGCTGAGCGGCTCCCGCCCGTGAGACGCCGACGGCCCGCGCAGGCCCACCCGGACCGCCGGACGGTGCCCGTGAAGCGGCGGATCCCGGTGCGCAAGCGGCTGCTCGTACGGCTGCTGTCCGTCTCCGCCCTGATCGCCGTCTGCTCGGTGGCCGCCACCGCCTGGCTCGCGGTGACCACCACGACCAGCGCCCTGAAGGAGGAGCAGGGCCAGGACCTCGCCGCCGACAACAGCATCCTGGCCCGGCTCAGCGGGTACGCGGCGACCCACTCCGACTGGACGGACGTCCGGCGCACCGTCCGGCAGTTGGCCGCCGGAACCGGCCGCCGGATCGCCCTCACCACCGCCGACCGCACCCTCGTCGCCGACTCCGCGCCCCGCGGCACCCCGCTGCCGCCCCGGCCCGCCGCCACGATCGACCCGCTGCGCACCGACACCTACAGCGAGACGGGCGCCCAGCTCAGCGGCATCGACCCGCGCGTGGTCGGCCCCTACCGGCTCCCGGCGGGGGAACGCGCCGAACTGGACGCGCTGGCCACCAAGCGCAAACAGTGCTACGAGCACTACGGCCTGCAGCCCACCGTCACCCACGCGGAGAGCGGGCGGCCCGTCGTCACCGTGGGCGACGGCCCCGACGCCGCCGCCTACGGCGCGAAGATGTGCGAGGACGGCCGGCTCGACACGCCCACCCCGACGGAACGCAGGGCCCTTGCCGACCTCACCGGCCTCGCCCGGCCCTGTCTGGGACGGGCCGGGATCGATCTCGGCGGGCAGTTCCTCCTCAGCCCCGACCCGAGCGGCAAGGACCCCTTCGACGCCGGGTATCTCGTCGCGAAGTACGCCGACACGGGCAGGAGGGCGACGGCGCGGGCCATCCAGCAGTGTGTCCTGACCGCCCGGCGCGTCCAACTGGAGCCCTACGTCGCCCCTGTCGCCGACCTGTTCCTCGGCATCGGAGACCAGAACACCTCCCGCTTCGACATGTCCCCGGCCAACAAGGCCAAGGTGATCGGCGCGGCCGGACTGGTCCTCGCCGTCACCGTCGCGGTGACCGCGCTCGTCGCCACCCGCCTGGTCCGGCCGCTGCGCGCCCTGACCGATGCCGCCGGGGCGCCCCCCGACCTGCATGTACGGGTCCCGGTGACCACCCGGGACGAGACCGGCATCCTCGCCGAGGCCTTCAACGACCTGACCGAGCGCCGCGCCCGCCTGGAGGCCCAGCGCAGGGCGATGGTCAGCGACATCGCGCACGAGCTGCGCAGTCCGCTCACCAACATCCGCGGCTGGCTGGAGGTCGTACGCGACGGAGTCGTCGAGCCCGATCCGGCCCTGCTGGACTCGTTGCACGAGGAGGCGCTCGTGCTGCAGCGGATCATCGACGACCTCCAGGACCTCGCCGCCGCCGATGCCGGCACCCTGCGGTTGCACCGCGAGCCCCTCAGGGCCGGAGATCTGCTGGACCAGGTCGCCGCCGCCCACCGGATCGCCGCCGACGGCGCCGGGGTCGCCCTGCGCACCGAGGCCGACGCCGGCGCCTGGCTGGACGCCGACCCGGTGCGGATGCGGCAGGCTCTCGGCAACCTCGTCTCCAACGCCCTGCGGCACACCCCGGCCGACGGGACGGTCACGCTCGCCGCACGCCGGGACGGCACCGACGTCGTCCTGACCGTCACGGACACCGGCACGGGCATCGCGCCCGAGGACCTGCCGCACGTCTTCGACCGGTTCTGGCGCGCCGAGAAGTCCCGCAGCCGGCGCACCGGAGGCAGCGGCCTGGGCCTGCCGATCGTGCGCCACCTGGTCGCCGCCCACGGCGGCTCGGCCGAGGCCGCGAGCGAGCCCGGCAGCGGCGCGGTCTTCACCCTGCGGCTGCCCGCGGCCCGGCCACCGGACGAGGGCGCCTGACCGGCTCCGATTCCTCTCGCGCGCCAGGGGTACTCCGGGCGCGCGGCGCAGTCGAGGGAGGTCAGGCCATGAGTGCAGCGGACAACATGCCGGTCGTGTCCACGCTCGCCGAGGTGGCCCGCCTGCTGGACGGGCGGCAAGGCCTGTACGTGCGCTGGTCCCAGGGGCCCGGCACCGACCTCGCCGACGTCTCCAGCACCGACGACCTCACGGGTGTGTCCATGCCCGGGCTGTCGGCCAACCCGCTCGACGTCGAGGACTGGTGGGCGGACCGGTCGGTGGAGCTCTGGGTGGCCCGCAGGCTGTACGACTACGCGCACCTCCCGCACGACAAGGGCCCCGGCGTACGACCGTGGGTCCTGCGGGGCCGGGAGACCGCCCGGGGCCCGGACAACGAGCCGCTGGTGACGGATGTCGAGCCGCTGTGCTGGATCGCGGACGAGGCGATCGCCGCGGCCGAGGCCGAGGTGACCCGCCAGGAACGGGCCTGGGGCACCCTGCGCCGCAGCGGGCGCTGACGCCGTCGCGAGGGCCGGCTGCCGCGGGGACCTGGGCGGTGGACCTGGAGGGCAGGAGCCGCGCCGCCGAGGGATCGGCGCAACCCTGGGGGAGGTCTGACCGCACCGGGCGGGGACCACTCGGGCCGGCGCCCGGCCGGGGTGGAACCGCCCGAGCACGGCCGAGGGCGTCGTGGCGGTGACGGGTGGGGCCGTGAGCCGGGGTGGGCGGCCGGAGGGCTCCTGGGACCGGTGGGGTACGAGTCTGCGGGGGCATGACCGGAGCCGGTGGGGGTGGAGCTGCCGGACGGTCCGGAGCACGGCCGGGGGCGGGCGGGAGGACGGCGGTGGTTCGTCTTGGCCGTGGCGGGGGTGGCCGTGGCGGTGACGGGTGGGGCCGTCAGCCGGAGTGCGGGCGGGAGCGGGCGCGGGCCCGGCGGTGCAGTGCCCTGCGTTCCAGTTCGGTCGTTCCGCCCCAGATGCCGATGGCCTGGCCCGTGTCCAACGCCCAGTCCAGGCACGGCTCGCGGACGGGGCACTGCCCGCAGACCGCCTTGGCCCGCTGGGTCTGCACCTGCGCCGGTCCGGTGGTGCCGATGGGGAAGAACAGGTCGGGGTCCTCGTGACGGCACGCGGCATGGTCGCGCCAGTTGTCCATGGCTGTCTCCTGGATCGGATCGAAGTCGTCCGTGCCTGTCGTACGCACTGCGGGTTCGGGTGACCGGTCGGGGCGGTGTGAAACGGGCGCGTCCCAGGGGGAATCGCGCGACGACCTCGATCCGGTCACGGGCGCGCTCGGCCCGAAGCGGACCGTACGCGCTCAACAGGCCGGGTAACGGGGCGAGGACGCCGCACAATCGAGGACGCCCGTACCCGACCGGGCACCGGCGGCGCGGAGTTGGGGGCGGGAACCGGCCGGGACCGCCGTCCGCCGCGCCACCGCCCGACCACCGTACTGCGCGGGGCGCTGGGGGCGGTGCGAAACGGACAAAAACACGTCGTGTGCGTCAGCGGCGCAGTGCCGAGGCCGCCGTCGCCGTCACCGCCTCGGCCAGCGCGGCCAGCGCGGGGGAGTCGAGCCTCCACTGCTGCCAGTACAGCATGGCGTCCATCCACTCCCGGGCCAGCAGGACCAGCCGGCCCTCCGCCAGCAGCGGCGCCGCCTGGACCTCGGGCACCATGCCCCAGCCGAGCCCGGCGGCGACCGCGTCCAGGAACCCCTCCGAGGTGGGCACGAGGTGCCTGAGCGGACCGGCGGAACCGCGGCCGAGCCGGCGTACGAAGGCGTCCTGGAAGTCGTCCTTGCGGTCGAAGACGACGACGGGTGCCTCGGGCAGGGCATCGGCCAGCGGCCGGCCGTCCAGCTGGGCCGCGCTGAACTCCGATGCGGCGACCGGGAGATACCGCATCCGGCCGAGCGGCCGGACCGTGCAGCCCGGCACCGCGTCGACGGCGGTGGTCACCGCCGCCATCACCAGGCCCTCGCGCAGCAGGGCCGCGGTGTGGTCCTCGTCCTCCCGGTGCAGCTCGAAGCAGAGCCCCGGCAGCCGGGCCAGCGCCGGCAGGAACCAGGTCGCCAGCGAGTCCGCGTTCACTGCCACCGACACCCGCGTCGGCTCCCCGGCGCCGCTCAGACCCAGTTCGCCCCAGGCGTCCCGCTCCAGCCGCGCGAGCTGCCGGGCGTACCGGACCAGCACCGCTCCCGACTCCGTGGGCCGCGCCGGTTTGGTGCGCTGCAGCAGCACCCGTCCGGTGCGCTGTTCGAGCGCCTTGACCCGCTGGCTGACCGCCGACGGCGTCACGTGCAGGGCGGCGGCCGCGGCGTCGAAGGTGCCCTCGTCCACCACGGCGAGCAGTGTCCGGATCTGGTCCAGCGGCAGGTCGGGCATCATGGGGACTAAAGATACCTAAGAATCTTTAGCTGTACTTCGGATCGCCCTCTTCGTAGCGTCGAGCGCATGAACCACGCCCTGACCGCCGCTGCCGCAGGATTCGGCACCGGCCTCTCGCTGATCGTCGCCATCGGCGCCCAGAACGCCTTCGTCCTGCGACAAGGGGTCCGCCGGGACGCCGTTCTCGCGGTGGTCGGCATCTGCGCCCTGTCGGACGCGGTGCTCATCGCCCTCGGCGTCGGCGGGGTGGGGGCGGTCGTGGTGGCGTGGCCGGGCGCGGTCCGGGCGGTCGGGGTCGTCGGCGGTCTCTTCCTGCTCTGTTACGGCGTCCTCGCCGCGCGCCGGGTGCTCAGGCGGGCCGCGGCGGCGCTGAGCACCGAGGGGGAGGCCGCCGGCTCACGGCGTCGCGCGGTGCTCACCTGTCTGGCGATGACATGGCTGAACCCGCACGTCTACCTGGACACCGTGTTCCTGCTCGGCTCCCTCGCCGCCGACCGCGGCGCGCTGCGCTGGACCTTCGGACTCGGTGCCGCGTTCGCCAGCCTGTGCTGGTTCGCCGCGCTCGGCTTCGGAGCCCGGCTGCTCGGGCGGCTCCTGGCCCGGCCGGCGGCCTGGCGGGTCCTGGACGGCCTGGTCGCCGCCACCATGCTGGCACTGGGGGCCACGCTGATGGCCGGATCCTGAGGCCACGGCCTCCGGCGTGCACCGGGGTTGCTGAGATAGTTAGGCTCTCGAATCGAAAAGATGTAGTCGGCAACCTCTATGCGCACCAGGACACCCGTGGACACGAGCGAGAGCAGCACCACCGAACGCGACACCGCGCCGGACCGGGCGGCCCCGCCCCGGCGCGGCTGGCGCCGCTGGGCGATGGACACCCGCCCGCTGTGCGTCCCCGCCTACCGGCGCCTGTGGACGTCGACGATCGTCACCGCCGTCGGCAGCCAGCTCACCGCCGTGGCCGTGCCCAAGCAGATCTACGACATCACGCACTCCTCGGCGTGGGTCGGCTACGCGAGCCTGGCCGGACTCGTGCCGATGGTGGCGTTCGCGCTGTGGGGCGGCGCGGTCGCCGACACCGTGGACCGCCGCAAGCTGCTGCTGGTCACCAACACCGGCATCGCGGTCACCTCGCTGCTGTTCTGGGCGCAGGCCGTCACCGGGCTCCGGTCCGTCGTCGTGCTCATGGTGCTGCTCGCCTTCCAGCAGGCGTTCTTCGGCCTGAACTCCCCGGCCCGCAACGCCTCCATCGCCCGCCTCGTCCCCGCCGAGCAGTTGCCCGCCGCCAACGCGCTCGGTTCCACGGTGATGCAGTCCGGCCTGGTGGCGGGCCCGCTGCTGGCCGGTGTGCTGATCCCGGTCATCGGGCTGCCCGAGCTGTATCTCATCGACGCCGTGGCGCTGTGCGTGACCGTGTGGGCCGTCGTCCGGCTGCCCCCGCTGCCGCCGCTCGGCGAGGTCACCGCCCGCCGGGCCGGGGTGCGCGAGATCGCCGCGGGGTTCCGGTACATGTCCCGGCACGAGGTGCTGCTGCTGTCCTTCCTCGCCGACATCGTCGCCATGGTGTTCGGCATGCCGCGCGCCCTGTTCCCGCAGCTCGCGGCCCAGACCTACGACTCCTGGAGCGAGGGGCTCGCGCTCGGTGTGCTGTTCGCCGGCATCCCGGTCGGCGCGGTGCTGGGCGGACTGTTCTCCGGGGTGTTCTCGCGGGCCCGCCGGCACGGCTGGATGGTCGTCGGGGCGGTCGTCGGCTGGGGCGCGGCCATCGCCGGCTTCGGGCTGAGCGGCAACCTCTGGGTGGCCCTCGCCTTCCTCGCCGCGGCCGGGGTCGCCGACATGGTCTCGATGGTGTTCCGCGGCGCGATCCTGCTGTCGGCCGCCACCGACGAGATGCGCGGCCGGATGCAGGGCGTGTTCACGGTGGTCGTCGCGGGCGGCCCGCGCCTGGCCGACGTGCTGCACGGCACGGCCGGCTCCGCGTTCGGCACCCGCGTCGCGGTGGCGGGCGGCGGCGCCCTGGTCGTCGTGGTGATGCTGGCCCTGACGGCCGCCGTACCGGCGCTGCGCCGGTACCGGATCTGAGCTACATCAGACCGGTACGGCGCTGGATGGCGTACTGGTCCATCAGCTTGCCCCGGGTGGTCTCCAGGCGGTGGGCGAGGATCTCGGCCACCGTCCGCACCAGCGAGAGGCCGAGCAGCGGGTCCTCCACGCACAGCGCGAGCACGGAGGGCCCGTCGAACTCGTAGGCGCGTACGTCGGTGAAGGCCACCGCCCCGAAGTCCCACTGGTACGGCGGGAACAGCCAGGACCAGCCGAGCATGTCGCCCGCGCCGAGGGAGGCCACCGTCACCCGCTGCCGGGAGGTGACCTGGGTGTCGAGATGGACCGCTCCCGAACGGATCACCCAGAACCGGTCGGCGGTACCGCCCGCCTCGAAGATGCGGGTGTCCTCCCGGAACGCGACCTCCTTGGCCAGTTCCATCAGGCGCTCGCGTTGTGCCTGGGGGAGGGCGGTGAGCAGTTTGATGGCTTTGGTCATGGCCCGGGGCTCCTCGCCGGCGGCGGTTCGGGTGTTTTCCCTAAGCCCATTTCAGCCGCTGCAGCCCCACCGGGCACCTCGAAGGGCACGGTCGTTCTCGGTGCGTCCCCGGTCCGGCACCGGTTCGGGGCAGTAAAAAGCCCTGGCTGGACGGGGGAAACCAGCCAGGGCCGCATGCGGTGGTACGCGTGGAGGGAGGAAGGACGGCTTCCGTCACCTCCGGCACCACGTATGTATGAACGATAAACCATCTGACGGTCTTTCCACCAATCGGCAGGTGATCACGTGACCTGTTTCACGCCTCCGGCCGCGGGTGGCTGCCGGCCCGGACAGGTGATCTCCGTCAGCACCCGCGCCACGGCCTCGAAGGCCCACGCCCGGACCGCCGCCTCCCGTGCGGCGTCCGGGTCGGTCGCCGTCAGGCTCTGCGCGCGCTCCCGCCAGGATTTCTCCTCCTCGGCCGCGTGGTCCCGGCCCCGCTGGATGCGCCGCAACAACTCGTCCGCGTCCACGACATCGGTCATACCGGTCTCATACCCGGCAGTTCCGTGGTGATGACACGGGCACGGCATGTGTTTGAGGGCAGCGACAGGGGTCAGCCGAAAAGAAGACATGGTAACGATCCGGGCACCGCTCAGGGAGGAAGGGATGCGCGACACGCACCGGAACAGTGCCTCCGCGACACGGCGGGAACCGTGCCGCCGACTGCCGTCCCGGCCGGCCGACGCCCGCAGAACCGTTCAGTGCGTGGTGGCCGAGCGGTGCAGGGCCCGCGCCATCCCCTGTGGTGCCGAGGCCATGGCGGACGCCCTGCTGGTCGCCTCGGAACTCACCACCAACGCCATCCTGCACGGCGGCGGCATCACCGGCTTCGACGTCGACGTCGACTCCGGCGGCGTACGGGTCTCGGTGAGCGACAACAGCGACGAACTGCCCATGTCCGCCCCGCCCGTCGAGGAGCGGAGTCTGCTCGGCGGGCGGGGCTGGCCCATCGTCTGCCGCCTGGCCCGGGACGTCCGGGTGGCCCAGCTGCCCTGGGGGGGCAAACGCATCACGGCCGTCGTACCGCTGCACTGAGTCCGCGCGGAAGTTCCGCTCCACGGCGTTTGCTCCCCGAACCGGGGGGCAGGTGGAATCTCGTGCTTCGGACCGGAGGCGCGCACCCCGGCGGGACCGTATGACCGCCCGGGTCCGCCTCCCGGCGGCCCGGGCGACGATCCCGCGGCGACCTGACACCACCGTTCGGGCCACGCTCCGGAACCTCGCGTCCGGCGGTGTGCCCTGAAACCACGTTCAGGAGCGATTCCGCATGCTGACCGATATGTCGACAAGCCGTTCCGGCACGCCCTCCACGGATTCCGCCGCCGCCACGTCCACGCGGCGGCACCATGACGACGCTCCCGACACCGCGGAGCTGTTCGCCCGGCTCGCGGAACTGGACGACGGCCCCGAACGGGACGCCGTACGCGACGAACTCGTCGCCGCCTGGCTGCCCATGGCCCACCGGATCGCGAGCCGGTTCCGCGACCGGGGCGAGTCCGTCGAGGACCTGCGGCAGGTGGCCGCGCTCGGACTGGTCAAGGCCGTCGACCGCTTCGACCCGTCCCGCGGGGCCTTCGAGAGCTACGCCGTGCCGACCATCACCGGCGAGGTCAAGCGGCACTTCAGGGACCGCATGTGGGCCCTCAGGGTGCCGCGCCGGGTGCAGGAACTGCGCAACCGGGTGCGGGTGGCCCGCCGCGAACTCACCCAGCACCCCGGCAGCCCCGAACCCACCGTCGCCGCCATCGCGGCCCACACGGGCCTGAGCGAGGAGGAGGTCACGGCGGGCCTGGAGGCGCTGGAGAGCTTCAGCACCCTGTCCCTGGACGCCGAACTGTCCACCGGCGACGACGGCTACAGCCTCGCCGACACCCTCGGCGCGGCCGACTCCTCGTACGACGTCGTGGTCGACCGCGAGGCCGCCAAGGAGGGCCTGCGCCGGCTCCCCGAGCGCGAGCGGGCCATCCTCTACATGAGGTTCTTCGAGGACATGACGCAGAGCCGCATCGCCGACCGGCTGGGCATCTCCCAGATGCACGTCTCCCGGCTGATCAGCCGCAGCTGCGCCCGGGTCCGCGACGAGGCCATGGGCAGGCGCGCGGGCGGGCACGGGCCGGCCTGAGCGCCCGGCCGGCCGGGCGTCACCGCTTCGGCCGCGCCGGCGCGGTGGCCAGGCCCAGTGGCCGGGCGAGACCCACGACCGCCTCGTCCAGCCGCTGCAGATGGCGCAGCACCCGGTCGGTCACCCGGCCGTAGCGGGGGGTGCGCAGGGTTCCCGGCTCCAGCATCGAGGCGATGCTGGGGCCGGACTCGATCTGCGCCCCGGTATGCGGGTCGGCGACCTGCGCGGCGATCGCCTCGATGTTGCGCACGATCCGCGCGCACGCCCCGCGCAGCCGGGGATCCGCCGCGATCGACGGATGCGTCGGGAGCAACTCGGCGGTGGCCGCGAGCGAGCGCCCGTGGTAGGCGCAGGTCTCCAGCAGCGCCATCACGTACCGGGCGGTGTCCCGGCGGGAGCGCAGCGGTGTGACCGGATGCGTCAGCGGCTGCGTGGCCGCGCGCAGATCGGCCAGCGCCTGGTCCAGACCGCGCGCCTGCTCCACCAGATCGGCGCCCGTCCCGCCGCTCAACTGGTCGACGGCGGACCGGGTGACCCCGGCGAGCCGCTCCAGGACCGTGACGAGGAGTTCGTTCGTACGGCGGTCGGTGCGGACCGGCAGCACCACCGCCGCGGCGATCACCCCGCAGGCCGCGCCGAGCGCCGTCTCCTCCACGCGCAGCACCAGCACCGCCATGCTGTAGGTGTTCAGCAGCGTGTAGAGCAGCCCGAGCATCGCGGTGACGAAGAAGGACATCAGCGTGTACGACAGGGGTGCCGTGTAGAACATCGCGAAGACGAACGCCAGTACCAGCGCGAACGCCGTCCAGGTGTGGTGCCCGACCAGCCCGGCGAGCCCGATACCGGCCACCACCCCGAGTACCGTGCCCAGCAGCCGCCGATAGCCCTTGACCAGGATCTCACCGGTCGAGGCGGTGTTGAGGAACACGATCCAGCAGGTCAGCACGGCCCAGTACCAGCGCTGACTGGACAGCATCTCGCCGCCCGCGATGGCCAGCGCGGAACCCACCGCCACCTGGACCGCGGCCCGTGTGGTGGGCCGCTGCAGACCGGCCGGCGCCGGCTCCGCTGCCTCGGCCTCCCCGCCCGCCTCGATCGCGGCGTGCTCCGCGTCCAGTTCCTCGCGCGAGCGGGTCGTCGCCGGGGTGTCGTCGGACTCGTCCTGCGGCCCGTCGAGCGCCATCCGCAGACCCAGTGAGGCCCGGGCCGCCTCACCCAGCCCTCGGAAGACGTCCTGCACGGCCGGCGACGCCTTCGGCAGGTTCTCCTCCTCGCGGTAGCCGAGGAGCCGGTTGCGCACATGGGCGAGCGCGGTGCCCCGGGCCTCGCCGACCGGACGCAGCATCAGCAGCCGCAGCGCCTGCAGATCCCGGCGCAGCGCCTTCGACGCCTCGTCACGCACCGGCAGCTCACCGCCGGACGGCAAAGGGGCGCCCGGCAGATGGAGGGTCAGGGTGTCGGTCCGCTCGGCGCTGCGTGCGGTGAGCAGCAGCAGCCCGAGCCGCTCCGAGGCGATCTCGGCGTCCGCGACCCGCCGCTGCAGCAGCCGGGCCACCGCCGGGTCGGAGGTGCCGTCCTCCAGCCGCCCCTGGATCATCAGCGCCGTCTCGTGCAGCCGCGCGGTGGCGGTGCGCAGGTCGTCCAGCACCTTGTCCACGTCGTCCGGGCCGGCGTCCAGCAACTCGACCTGGACGGCGATCAGCTGGGCGAGCCGGGCCCGGAACGCCCGCCGCAGCCGGTCCAGGGTGCCCGCAGGGGTCTGCGGCAGCAGCACGAAGCGCGCGGCGGCGCTGCACGCGAACGCACCGCAGATCACGCCGTACAGCGCGGGCAGCGCCGAGACGGTCGCGCGCACGAACAGGGACAGGAAGTAGACCTGAAAGCCGATCAGGCCGAGTGCCGTGCCGCGGTCGCCGAACCGGCGGCCGTAGACCGCGCAGAAGATCAGGGCGATGAAGAACAGGTCGCCCGCGACGACCCGTTGGTTCAGCAGCGCGCCCAGCGACACCGACGCCAGGGCCACCGGCAGGCCGAGCGCGAGGGTCATCGCCTGCTTCGAGCGCTGCTTCTCGCGGACGGCGAAGGTCGACACCATCGCCGCCATGGCACCGGCGACCAGATGGGGCACCGGCACCCGCAGGACGGCCAGGACGGCGAGGGCGAGCGCGATCGCGGTGACCGTGCGCGCCCCCGCCGTCAGCCGGAGCAGGCCGGGATCGGACGCCGCGAGCCGGTCCAGCATCCGTACCCGCCCGGCTCGCCCCGCTGTGCTCACTGCGCCGCGCTCTCTCCCGTGCCGGACAACGATCTCTGCCCCAGCATCGCACGACCGTCCGGGTCGGATCATGGAGGATTCCGGCGCACTGCCTCTCCTCCGTCGGCGAGAGGACGGACCGCCCGCCGCTGACCTCGGCGGCCGCCGCTGCGACGGCAGGCGATCGGCGGCACCGGTGAATCCGCTCCCCTCACGGACTCTGCGCGCCCCGGCCCTCCACCCGGGCCCTCACCTGTTCCGGTGTCAGATACGCATCGGTGAACTCGAAGTCCTTCAGCCGGGCCGGCTTGCGGGCCTGGAAGCCGGTGCGGACGAAATCGTCGCCGGCCACCGCGTTCAGCAGCCAGTTGGTCATCACCCGGGCCTTGGCGACGTTGGTGCGCAGCGCCGACCAGTGGTAGCCGCGGGCGACCGCCTGGGCCGGCACCCCGCGCAGCTCGATGCCGAGCGGCTTGGACACCGCGTCCTTGCCGCCGAGGTCGACCACGAGCCCCAGGTCGTGGTGCACATACGGCTGCATCGGCTGACCCCGCAGCGTCGCGATGACGTTGTCGGCGACCTGCCTGCCCTGGCGCATGGCGTGCTGGGCGGTGGGCGGGCAGACCGCGCCGTCGCCCTTGGCCAGATCCGGTACGGCGGCCGAGTCGCCGAGCGCGAACACCCCGTCGTAGCCCGGCAGGCACATCTCGGGTGTGACCGCCAGCCGGCCCCGCACCGTCTCCGCCCCGAGCGTGGCCATCAGCGGGCTCGCCACCACGCCGGCCGTCCAGATCAGCGTGTGCGTCGGCACCACCCGGCCGTCGGTGAAGGTGACCTCCTCCGCACCGGCCTTCTCGATCGACACGCCCAGCGACACCTCGATGCCGCGCCGCCCGAGGATCTCCTGCGCGCTGCGGCCGAGCTTCTCGCCCAGCTCCGGCATCAGTTTGGGCGCGATGTCGATCAGGTGCCACCTGATCAGGCCGGGGTCCAGCCGCGGGTAGCGCTGGACGGCGGCGTGCGTGAGCCGTTGCAGACAGGCGGCGGTCTCGGTGCCGGCGTATCCGCCGCCGACCACCACGAACTGCAGCCGCGCGGCCCGCTCGGCGGGGTCGTCGCTGGCGTCCGCGAGGTCGAGCTGCGTGATGACGTGGTCGCGGATGTAGGCGGCCTCGGCGAGGGTCTTCATGCCGAAGGCGTGCTCGGTCAGCCCGGGGATGTCGAAGGTGCGGGTCACGCTGCCGGGCGCCATGACGATGTAGTCGTAGGGCTCGTTGACGACCTTGTCGGTGATGGTGCGGACGACACACGCCTTCGCCTTCAGGTCCACGCCGATCGCGCCGCCGGGGATGATCCGGGTGCGGTACTTCTTGCTGCGGCGCAGGCTCAGGGCGATCGACTGGGGCGTGAGCACGCCGGAGGCGACCTGGGGCAGCAGCGGCAGATACAGCTGGTAGGAGTTCGGCGTCACCAGGGTGACGTCGGCCTCGACGGGAGCGAGTTTCCGCTCCAGGCGGCGGACGCACCCGACTCCGGCGAAGCCGGCGCCAACCACCAGGATCCTGGGTCGTGTCACGGTGTTCATCCCTTTCTGCGGCTCCAGGCGGTCCGACTCGACGCGGTTCGCTCGCCCTGGATCGGTGCGCACCACCCCGATCCCACCGTGACCCGAGCCGTCCCGCCAGCTGGGTACGGCAGGCAGACGAACGCGTGGACACCAACCTGCCCCCCGTGGGGCCGGAGTAACCGGATGTCGTCCGCCTACACGTCGTGGGCGGGCGTTCACCAGGGCAGGAACACGTGGATGTCCTTGCCCTCGTCGTGCACGACGACGCTGACCTGCGTGCACAGCGTGTGCACCAGGTGCCAGCCGATACCGCCGCCGCCCGTGCGGGGATGGAAGGGCCGTGGCTCCGGCTTGGTCGTGCTGGTGTCGCGCATCGTCACGTGCACCCCGTCGAAGGTACGGCGCATCCGCAGACCGAACGGCCCGGGCGCGTACTGGATCACGTTCGCGGCCAGTTCGGTCACGACCAGCAGGATGTCGTCCCAGTACTCGGGCGCGGCCGGTGGTGCCTGTGTGGCGAGCGCACCGAGGAAGTCCTCCGCGGCGAGCCGGGCCTCTGTGACATTGCGCAGTTCGCCGTCGAAGGAGAAGGTGCGCTCGTACCAGTCCTCCGAAGGCGGTGTGTCGTCCCCGCGCGGCTCCGTCGCCATCTCGCAATCCCCGGTCCGGGCGGACGAGGCCTGCGGGGCCCCTGCGGCCCGGACGGTCGTAGGTGCTGATCTCATTCTGCGCTAGCGGGTTCCCCGGGCGGGGGCGGGCTACCCGTCCGCCCCGCTCCCTCCTCACGGTGTGGCCGCCCGGCGAGTGAAGTCAGCGGAAGACATCGTCCGGTTCGTCCCAGTCCGCCGGTTCCTCCGGGGCCCGCGACCTGCGGGACCGCGCGTCGTACATCGCCTCGATCTCCGCGGCGTAGTGTCGCACGATCGCGTCCCGGCGCAGCTTCAGCGACGGGGTGAGCAGCCCGTTGTCCGTGGCGAAAGGCTCCTGGAACACCCGGTAGACCCTGATCGACTCCGCGCGGGACACGGCGCTGTTGGCCGAGGCGACGGCCCGCGCGATCTCCTCCCGCAGCGCGTTCTCCTCGCGGCTCTCCCGGCCCGGACTGTCGCCCTGCAGCGCGAGCGCGGTCCGCCAGTGCGCGAGGAAGTCCGGTTCCAGGGTGATCAGGGCGCCGACGCAGGGCCGGTCGTCGCCGATCACCACCGCCTGGTGGATCAGCGGGTGCATCCGCAGCCGCTCCTCCAGCGGGGCCGGGGCGACGCTCTTGCCGCCGCTGGTGACGATGATGTCCTTCTTGCGCCCGGTGATGGTCAGATAACCCTCAAAGTCCAGCCGCCCGATGTCCCCGGTGGCCAGCCAGCCGCCGCGCAGCGCGGCCCGCGTCGCCCACTCGTCGCCGACGTAGCCCTGGAACACCGACGGACCGCGCACCAGGATCTCCCCGTCGTCGGCCACCTGGACCTCCGTGCCCGGCAGCGGCCGGCCCACCGTTCCGGACTTCTCGCGGCCGAGCGGCTGCATGGTGATCCCGCCGGAGGCCTCGGTCAGGCCGTACCCGTCGTGGAGGAACACGCCGATGCCCTCGTAGAACAGGGTCAGCTCGCGGCTGAGCGAGGAACCGCCCGAGGTGCCGCGCACCACCCGCCCGCCGAACGCCGAGCGCAGCCTGCGGTACACCGTCCGCTCGAACAGGGCGTGCTGCACCCTGAGGTCGAACCCGGGACCCGGCCCGGTGCCCAGCCGGCGGCGCTCCTCGGCCGCCGCGAAGTCCCGGGCGGTCTGCGCGGCCCGCTCGAACAGGCCGCCGCGGCCCGCCTGCTGCGCGGTCCGCAGGAAGTTCTTGTAGAGCCTTTCGAACACCGACGGCACTCCGTACAGGTACGTCGGCCGGAACGTGCTCAGCGCCGATGCCAGCGACTCCTCGGTCAGCTCGGGCTCGTGCGCCATCAGAACGCCGCCGCGCACACAGGTCAGCATGATCATGAGACCGTACACGTGGGAGAACGGCAGGAACGCCAGGACCGACGGCTGCTCGCCCGGCGGGGCCGCGGTGTGCAGCCAGCCGGCCAGCAGCGTGTCGCAGGGGTAGGCGAGGTTGCGGTGGCTCAGCGCGCAGCCCTGGGGGCGGCCGGAGGTGCCGGAGGTGTAGACGACCGCCGCGGTGGCGTCCGGCAGCACGATCCGGCGCAGCGACTCAACGGTGGTGTACGGCACGACCGCGCCCTGCTCGACGAGGCCGGACAGCGCGCCCGCGTCCAGCTGCCAGACGTGCTGCAGCCGCGGCAGGCCCGCGCACGCCGTGCCGACGGTCATCACGCCCTGCTCGTCCTCCACGGCCACGGCCACACAGCCGGCGTCCCGCAGGATCCACTCGACCTGGTCCCGCGAGGACGCCGGATGGATCGGCACGATCTCCGCGCCCACCACCCACAGCGCGTGCGCAAGCACGGTCCACTCGTAGCGGGTGCGGGACATCACGGCCACCCGGTGGCCGGGGGACATCCCCGCGGCGATCAGCCCCTTGGCCAGGTCGACCACCTCGTCCCGCAGCTCCACGGCCGTCACCTCCTGCCACGCGGTGGCGGTGGAGTCCAGGCGGTACGCGAGTACCGGCAGGGTGGGACGCAGGTCCGCGGTGTCGAAGACACTGTCGGCGAGGCCGCCGGTGAGCGGCGGGGCAACGGCGGGAGCGAGGGCGTCGTCACGCATGCACTGCTCCTGGATGTACGGAGGGTCACACCGCCGATCGGCTCAGTGTCGGCGGTGCTCGAATCTAGCCCAGCGGACAGCGTTCGGAGCCGGTAACGGAGAAGTCGTGATCGGCTGATGATCTGGCCGTGTCCTGGGGACTCGGCAGACATGAGTCATGTGAACCCCGATCCGGAACCCGAGCGCAGCACCGGTCTGGAGCCCGGCGGTTCGGTACCGCCCGGCGAGACCCCGCCCGCCGAGAGCAGTATGCCCGAGGCTGGGCCCCGGGAGACGCACAATCCACCGCGGGGCTGGGCCAAGGCCCCGCTGACGCTCATCCTGCTCGTCGTCGTCCTGGTCGCGGCAGGCTTCCTGGCGTACGCACTGGCGCTGATCTTCTGACCGCAGCGCTCAGCCCTGGGTGTGCCGTACGCACTCGGTGACGACGCCCCGCAGGCCGCCGGTCCGCTCCAGCAGTCGGCGCTGTTCGCGTGCGCCATTGCCCCGGCGCAGCAGCTCGGCGATTCCGTGCTCGGCGCGCGCCGCGTCACCGGCGGCGGTGAGCGCGTCCGCGGTGTGCTCCAGCAGGGAGCGCAGCACGTGCGCGACGGGACCCGGCCGCATGGTCGCCGGGTCGAGCAGCTCCGTCTCCAGGCCGAACCGGGCGGCCTGCCAGTCGGCGAGCCGCAGCAGGCTCACGCTGTGGCCGGGCGCCGGCCGGCCCGCCCGCCAGTCCCGCGCCGCCGTCTCCACGAGCGCGCGGGTCAGCGTCGCGATCAGCGCCGCGGTGTCCGCGCTGAGGCACACGTCGGCCACCCGGACCTCCACCGTCGGATAGCGGACGGCGAGCCGTGCGTCGAAGTAGACCATCCCCTTGTCCAGCAGGGTTCCGGTGGCCACCATGTCCGCCACCCGCCGGTGGTACCGCTCGGCCGACCCGAACGGCTCCGTCGGCCCGGCCGACGGCCACCGGTTCCACACCCGGCTGCGGTAGCTGGCGTAGCTGGTGTCCTTTCCCTGCCAGAACGGCGAGTTCGCGCTGATCGCGCGCAGCACGGGCAGCCAGGGCCGGATCCGGTCGAGGACGGCGACGCCCTCCTCGTCCGACTCCACGCACACATGCACATGGCAGCCGCACACCAGCTGCTCCCAGGTCGGTATGCCGTAGCGGTCGGCCAGCCACTCGTAGCGGTCGTTCACGCTCAGGTCGGGGCTGACCGGCAGGGGCGAGGTGGCCAGGGCCACGACCGCGCAGCCGAGTTCCCCGGCGTGCCGGGCCGCCTCCTTGCGGCAGCGCACGATCTCCTCGCCGAGGGCTGCCATGTCCTCCTGGGGATGGGTGGCGAACTCCAGCATCTGCCGGAACAGCTCCTTCTCGAACACGTGCTGCCCGGGAGCGTCATGGGCGACCCGGGCGAGGACGGCCGCCGCCAGCGCCTTCGGGTCGCCGCTCTCGGGATCGACCAGGAGGAGTTCCTCCTCCACTCCGACGGTGCGCACCTGGTGCCACCCCTCCGTGTCCGTGCCATGAGGGCAGTCGTGGGCCTTCACGACCCCGACTGCCCCTGGGCGAGCCGCCGACACCTGTGCCTCAGCGTTCCGCCCCGAACCATGTGGTGGCGAGCGGAGGCAGCGTGAGCCGCAGGAACCCGTCCTCGGGCCTGAGCGTTCCCTCGTTGCCGACCCCGCTGCCGCCGTAGCGGACGTCGTCGGTGTTCAGCTCCTCCTGCCAGGCCGGGATCCCGTCCGGAACCCACAGCCGGTAGTCCTGCCGGACGACAGGGGAGAAGTTCGACACCGCGAGCAGGGGGGAGCCGTCGGCGGCGAAGCGCAGGAACGCGAAGACGTTGTCGTCCGCCGCGTCGCACAGCACCCACTGGAAGCCCGCCGGGTCGGTGTCCCGCTGCCACAGCGCCGGCGTCGCCCGGTACACGGTGTTCAGGTCCCGTACGAGATCCTTCACGCCCCGGTGGTCGCCCGCCGAGTGGTAGTCGTCGCCGAGGAGCCACCACTCGGGTCCGTGCGCCTCCGACCACTCGGCCCCCTGCGCGAACTCCTGCCCCATGAACAGCAGCTGTTTGCCGGGGTGGGCCCACATGAAGCCCAGATAGGCCCGGTGGTTGGCGCGCCGCTGCCACCAGTCGCCGGGCATCTTCGACACCAGAGCCTGCTTGCCGTGCACGACCTCGTCGTGGGAGATCGGCAGCACGTAGTTCTCGCTGTAGGCGTACACCATCGAGAAGGTCATCTCGTTGTGGTGGTACTTGCGGTGCACCGGCTCCTTCTGGATGTACTGCAGCGAGTCGTGCATCCAGCCCATGTTCCACTTCAGCCCGAAGCCGAGGCCGCCGCTGTCCGTGGGCCGGGTCACCCCGTCCCAGGCCGTGGACTCCTCGGCGATGGTCACCACGCCCGGGCAGCGTCGGTAGACGGTGGCGTTCATCTCCTGCAGGAAGGCGACCGCGTCCAGGTCCTCCCGCCCGCCGAAGACGTTCGGCTCCCACTGGCCGGAGTCCCGCGAGTAGTCCAGATAGAGCATCGAGGCGACGGCGTCCACCCGCAGCCCGTCGACGTGGAACTCCTCGCACCAGTAGACCGCGTTGGCGACGAGGAAGTTGCGCACCTCGGTGCGGCCGTAGTCGAACTCGTACGTCCCCCAGTCCGGGTGCTCGGCGCGCGTGGCGTTCCCGGGTTCGTACAGCGGATCCCCGTCGAACCGGGCCAGCGCCCAGTCGTCCTTGGGGAAGTGCGCCGGCACCCAGTCCATGATCACCCCGATGCCGGCCCGGTGCAGCGCGTCCACCAGGTACCGGAAGTCGTCCGGGGAGCCGAGACGGGGCGTCGGCGCGTAGTAGGAGGTGACCTGGTAGCCCCAGGAGCCGCTGAACGGATGCCCGGCGACCGGCATCAGCTCGACATGGGTGAAGCCCATCTCCTTGACGTAGGCGGGCAGTTCAGCAGCGAGTCGGCGATACGTCAGCCCAGCCTTCCAGGACGGCAGATGTACCTCGTACACCGAGAACGGTGCCTGGTGCACGGGGGTGTCGCCCCGGTGGGCCATCCACTCCGCGTCGCCCCACGCGTACCGCGAGGCCGTGACGACCGACGCCGTGTCCGGCGGCACCTCCGTGCACCGCGCCATCGGATCGGCCTTGAGGAACCGGTGGCCGTAGCGCGAGGTGATCTCGAACTTGTACCGGGCACCCTCGCCGATCCCGGGCAGGAACAGTTCCCACACCCCGGACGCGCCGAGTGAGCGCATCGGGTACTGCGTCCCGTCCCAGTACGTGAAGTCACCGGCCACCCGCACCCCCTGGGCGTTGGGTGCCCAGACGGTGAAGCGGGTGCCGGCCACGCCCTGGTGCGTCATCGGCTCGGCGCCGAGCGCCTGCCACAACTGCTCGTGCCGGCCCTCCCGGATCAGGTGCAGGTCCAGCTCGCCGAGGGCGGGCAGGAAGCGGTAGGGGTCGTGCGCCTCCAGTTCCACGTCGTCGTACGCCACCAGCAGCGTGTACGACGGGATCTCCGGACACGGCAGGACGGCCGCGAAGAGGCCGTCGCCCTCGGAGTGCAGCGCGCTGCGTTTCCCGTCGACGACGACGCTCACCGCGCGCGCGTTCGGCCGCAGCGCCCGGAACAGCGTGCCGCCCGGGACCGGGCGGGCGCCCAGCAGGGCGTGCGGATCGTGGTGGGCGCCGTCGAGCAGCCGGCCGCGGTCGGCCGGGTCGAGCGGTGCGGCCCTGACCGGCGCGGGGCCGGCGGCCTCGGGGAGTGTGGTGTCGCGCAGGGCCATGACCTCAGCCTCCCCACACGGCGAGCCGCTTGATCGCCGCCATCGGTACCGGCAGCCAGTCCGGCCGGTGTCTCGCCTCGTACAGCACCTCGTAGACCGCCCTGTCCGTCTCGTGCGCGCGCAGCAGCGCGTGCTTCTTGCGTGGATCCCAGCCGGCGCGGGCCGCGTAGCCCGCGCAGAACGCCTCCCGGCAGCGGCGCGCCCATTCGGGTCGCCAGGGGCGGCGCTGCCGGGCCGCGTAGTCGAAGGAGCGCAGCATCCCCGCCACGTCCCGTACCGGGGACTGCGGGACACACCGCTCGGCGAGCGGCCGGGACGGCTCACCCTCGAAGTCGATGACGAACCAGTCGCGCCCGGCCCGGAGCACCTGCCCGAGGTGCAGGTCCCCGTGGATGCGCTGTGCCGGTGGCCCCGTGTCGCAGGTGGCGAGCGCCGCGAAGGCGGCCCTGAGCCCCGGCACGAAGGGCAGCAGCCCCGGCACGGCGTGCGCGGCCGCGTCCAGCCTGGCGCACATCGCCTCGGCCGTGCGGACGTTCTCGCCCGGCCCGGCCGGCCCGAACGCCTCGGCGAGCGCCAGATGTACCTCCGCCATCGCGCGGCCCAGCTCCCGGGCCTCGGCGGTGAAGTCGTCACCGGAGGCGAGCGCGCGCAGCGCCAGCGTCCAGCCGTCGGTCGCGTCCGGCAGGAACGGCTGCAACACGCCCAGCGTGGCCGGCTGCGGCGCGGTCGTGCCGAACCAGGCCACCGGCGCGGGCACCCGGGTGCAGCCCTGCGCGGCCAGCGCGGCCGTCACCTCCAGGTCCGGATTGACGCCCGGCTGGATCCGGCGGAACAGCTTCAGGATGTAGGCGTCGCCGTACACGATCGAGGAGTTGGACTGCTCGGCGTCCAGCAGTCGCGGCGGCAGGCCGCCGGGCACGTCGGCGGTCGGGTCCGCCTCGAACCGCAGCGGCCCTGCCGCGCCGGGCTGCCGCAGCCGCTCCAGCAGCAGATGCGCCGAGCGGGGGTCCTGCAACGCGTCGTACACGGCGAGCCCGGCGAGGGGACCCCGCTCGGCCCGCCCGAGGTACGCCCGCTCCAGCCGTGGGGCGAGGTGCTCACGCAGGCCGAGCAGCAACTGGTAGCAGTCACCGGGCGGAGGAGTCCCGCCCGGGGCGGGCACGGGCGCGTGCCAGGTGTGCACCAGCAGATGCAGACACCCCGGGAACAGCTCGGTCACGGACAGCACGGAAAGATCGGTGACGGGCCGGTCCTTGCCCGCGAACCAGCGTTGCCTCGGCAGCCACTCGCGCAGCAGCCCGCCCAGAGAGGTGAGGGGGCCGTCGGGGCCCGCCACCGCTCTCGGTCGGACGGTGATGGTCTTCGGCATGGTGACGCGTCCTTTCCTCGGCGCCGGTCGTTCAGCGTCGGCGGCCGATGCGGGATGCGACTCGGGTGAGCCGGAACCAGTAGAAGCCGTGGCCCTGCAGGGTCAGCAGGTAGGGGAGTTCGCCGATCGCCGGGAAGCGGACGCCGCCGATCAGCTCGACCGGGTGCCGCCCGTCGTAGGCACGCAGGTCGAGTTCCGTGGGCTGTGCGAAGCGGGAGAAGTTGTGGACGCACAGCACAAGGTCGTCCTCGTACTCCCGTAGGAAGGCGAGCACCGCCGGGTTGGTGGACTGCAACTCGGTGTAGGAGCCCAGCCCGAAGGCGGGGTTCTGCTTG